>JAUVKG010000055.1 GCA_030596365.1 Chlamydiota bacterium
GAACTGGTCCATATGTTCACCGGAAATATCCGCAGCGGTGGGAAAATACCAGAAAATTGAAGGAATCAATCCAATATTATTTTCTTCAGCAGCGTTAACAACATCATCAAGCAGTTTAAAATAAGTTTCTTTATCTTCAAAATAAAGATTATATTCTGAAGGCCAATAACCGCCGCACATAAATCGCACGAAAGGAATTCCTGCTTCAGAAAGCTGCTTCAACCCCTTACGATAAGAAGTGTCGGAATTATTTTTTAGCGTTCGGTAGAACAGATCGAATTGATTAGCACCAATAGCCCGGTAAGGTTTATTATTTTTCATCAACGCGCCGTTTTTTACATAAAGTCCGTGTTTTGGTGTACTGCATGCAGCGAGAAACAGAAGAACAGAAAGCAGTAATATCCCCGTGATCCGTGATCTGTAATCCGTAATCCGTAATTCGCTGGAGGGACGCTGCCGTGACCGGAGAATTTCGGGTCCCCAGCGTCCTAAATTAGAAATCAGCTTTTTCATCCGTTTTGGTTAAGTTTGCCAGGAAATTTCTCTTGCGATTTTTAAAATCGCAAAATAAATTTAGCATATTTTTGTTATGTTTATGATTCAAATTTCAGACTAATTTATTTTTTATTTTTAATCTTAAAATTATCTGCCGGTTCTAAATTTAATTCTTTGAATTAAATTTCCTCCAATAATTAATAATTAATAAATTATAAATCATAAATAATAAATAAATACCCGGTTCAGGTATTGCTCCGGAAACTATTAAGGAATAATATTGCTGACTGCCGTAGGTTGCCGAAAGGCCTTTGTGACTTATTGCTACTGTGTAAGCTCCAGGTGTGGCACCGGTGTTTATAACTATTTGTTCAACATTGTCAACAATATTGTCTCCGTTTGTCGCATTTGCCGAGGGATTATTAACATCAAGAACAAAAGGATAATTCGTTGTTCCGTTTGGTGAAATTATTCTAATGTCAAGATCGTTGATCAAAACAGGTGTTCTATTATTGTGGGTTGAAGTAGAGTTTCCCTGAGGATCTGTCCAGCAGATAGTAGCTTTGAAAGGTTCTAAACCATCAATAGTAAAAGCGTATTCGTCATCTGAATTGGCATTGTCAAGCAGCCCTTCTGTGATTTGCGCTGACATATCGCTTAGCACAGTTCCTTTAGAAATAACATCAGCAGCCACTTTAGTATTCATAAGTCCCCAACCGTAAGCATAATCAGGTCCCGGATTGCCTATATCATCGGCTGTATGAATTATAACTCCTTTTAAAGTGCTTGAACGCATATCGGTTGAATTTAAATTTCTGTAATGTTGAACAAGAAGCGCTGCGGAACCGCAGACATTTGGTGATGACATACTTGTGCCGCTCAATGTTGTATAATCAGTATTATTACCATTATCGCACGAATATAAATTCACACCATTACCCACAACATCAGGCTTTATTCGGCCGTCATCGGCCGGTCCCCAACTGCTAAAAGAAGCCATGGATGGCGGCAGCCAACGAACCCCGCTAGCCACAGCATCATTTACAGCACCAATGGTAAGAATATTTTTAGCGACTCCTTTTGATGAGATACAATCATATCCGTTATTATAATACACACCATCGCCTTTAGGATGAGAAGCAGAATTATAGGCCACAGGATGCCAACCGGAATTATAATAATATACAGTGTTTCCATTTGATGGAGTATCATTTCTATCATTGCCTGAAGATTTCATTATCAGGTAATAAGGAGCATTATATGCAATCACATCCCATTCCCGTACGTAAGAATTGTATCTTCCAAAAGAATAATCATACATTGTTGAGATGTTTCTGTACCAGTGCCAGGCTGTCACTCCCGACCAATTAGCCCAAACCCATCCTGAAGCAGTTCCATAAGAATGATTTGAAATATATATTTTAGTAGATTGATTTGGGGCGGAAGCTGCGCGGCTAGCCATTTCGGCTTCGTCTGAAGTCCACTCATAAGAATCTATTTTCACACTTGGCGCCATTCCTTTTGCGGAAGCGACTAAACCTTTGGCTCCTATTGTTCCACCCACATGAGTTGAATGATAATGCGAAGCAGCGCCGTCTTTTACGGTTACCCGGCCATCAAATTCCTGATGAGTTGACAAAACGCTTCCGCCGTCCCAAACTCCTACTGTTAAATTTGAACCGTTAAGATTATATGGAGACGTGTTTCTGATAAGATCCGCTGCGGTAGAAATTGCAGCGTTGAAGTTATAAGTAATATAGTAAATTGGAATTCCATTTTCTATTCGCATCAATTCGTGAAGTGTACCGTCAACTTCAAATCGAACCCGTTTATTGTTAGCATGGGCCCATGCTTCTGCTTCCGCTTTTTCTTTCTGATCTTTTTCCATAAGTTGTTTTACTTTTGCGTTGCGTACACTTTCATCAGAAAACGAAGCGGGATATTTTGGTGTTGTATTAGCATATATAATAGCAGTAAATAATAACCCCAGAGTAATAATTTTAGTTTTCATAATGTTAAGTTTTTGTTGGTTAGGAAATTTGTTTTTTTCGCTTGCGCGGAAATAAAAACAAATTTAGTATTTAAATTCTAAATTTGTTTCAAAAAAATGCACTCATTTTTTTGAAAGAAATTTTCTACCAATAATCCATAATTCCAATAATCCAATAATCCATAACATTCCCGGTTCAGGAATTACAAGAAATCCGTTGACAGCTGAAGAAACTTGCCCGTCAGGGTTTGTTAAAGTTATATCCCGATGCCCAAGTGATGCATTAACCGCAATATCAAATGAAATTGATAAATTAGTAGGTGAAATATAAGAAATTCCGTAATTGCTGATTCCGTTGATCGTTCCACCTGTGAGAACAACGTCCAGCCTGTTAGAATATCCCGCACCGGGATCATAAAAACCATTGCCGGAAAGTTTCAGCACAAAGCCTGTTTCTCCCGGGGCGCCGTTCGTGTTTGGGTTAGCAAGAATCGGCGATGGAGATAAAAGTTCGACAATGTAAGTTCCCCATGTGTTAGCCGGGCTTTTCGCGTATTCCTGAATTGTCCATAAAGACATGTCGTCGTTAGGATCGAGGCTTGTATAACTGTAGTCGCCCCATCTGTTTCTGCCACTGCCGTCAAGACGTTGGTAAGAAGCAGTGCCGGCTTTAAACTGAGTTACGGCTCCCATTGAGTTAACAGGATCGGTTACAAGTCTTCCGCAAGTATAACTTCCAATATATTCAGTGCTTTTCGAACCTGAAAAACCCATGGCAGCATGCCCCTGCCCATTTACCATTATCGAAGGGTAATAATAAAAGCGAGGGTTGGTGGCACTGTTGTCATACACACGTCCGTTTTGCAGGACAGATGGAGTCGCCGAAGAAACATCAAGTTCAAACCACTCACAGCCTGTTCTGTCGGCAGAAGAACTTCCGCCGCTGCTGTTCACGCCGACATTGCGGCATGTCCAAAGTCGATTGTTGCGAATAACAGCCATCTGTGCACGCATATCCCCTACGTTAATATCAGTAGATGATCCATTTGCCGGTGCATTAATCGGAGCGGCAAAAGATGGAATAGTTATAGTACCTGAGGAACCATCCAGGGAAGGTATGCCACCGCTCCATGTCAGTCGTCTGTATTTTAAATTTGCATAAACCGCTGCGCTTGAAGCGATAAACCACGCACGGCTTGCTCCACCAACTGCATCATGATTATGAGCGGGTTGTGGTGTTGACCACATATCGTTAATATTGCTCCATTGATAAACGTTACCCAGGCTTGGCGAAGGAGAAATTAACGGCGGCTTTGCCGTGGCTATAATTTTGGCGTACGATGATCCAAAGTTTGGAAAAATGCGAACACCAATATAGACACCGTTATCATCAACTGCAAGTGTTTCGAAATCCGAAAAATATGTGTAACCTCCTCCACTCGGTACACCGCACGGTATTAAATATTTATCCCAAGTGGCAGTGGGATCATATGTACGGGAAACAGCAAGAATAATGTGATTGTCTTCGCCGCTCGGGTTACCGAACTCAAGCGCCGAAGCAAACCAGCGTGTACTTCTTCGGTCGTAAATTACGCGCGGGTCAAAAGCATTTCCGCGCGGGTAGTTTGTTCCATTTAAATTAAAATTGAAAAAGGAAGAAAGTGTTACGGCGCTTAACTGCGAACCTGTTCTTGTGTAAATGGAAACGGAACCATTTATAACTTCCATGAAGTGTTTCGGCCCGACAGCTCCCATTGTGTCCGGTGGATACCATCCGAAATCCGAGTAATCAATGCCATCAAATTGAGTTCCGAATGTTTGTGGTGCAAATGTTCCCGGAGAACTATAAATATTATTAAGCAGATTTAAAGTCTTTGCATTCTCATCTTTTGGAATTATTTCCGGAATTAAAGGCATCGGCGCAAATCGAACTTCGGTTTTTTTTGTGGAGCATGCCAGCATTTTCTGCCAGGTTTCTGTAGTCGGAATCAATCCCCGGGAAATAATTTCGCCGGAAGATTGAATGACAGTAGAATTTGCGAAACAGACGTTAGAAGTCAGTAAGCAGTAAGCAGTAAGCAATAATATGCCCGTGATCCGTGGTCTGTAATCCGTGGTCCGTAATTCGCTGGAGGGACGTTGTCCCCGGCGTCCTAAATTAGTAAGCAGTTTTTTCATAATGTTAAGTTTGTTAGGAAATTTCTCTTGCGATTTTTTAAAACCGCAAAATAAATTTAGCATGTTTTTGTTATGTGTTTGACTCAAGTGTAAGTTAAAGGACTACTGTATTGCAGCGTGAGAAACTAATAGCATAAAAGTAATAACTAAGGAATACAGTAAGATCATAAAATTATCCAAAAGGTTACAAATTCATTTTTTATTTTTCCAAAGAAAAACAAAAAATAAATTTCCAATAATCCACAGCCCCGCTTCAGGTATCCCCTCACCTTTTATCATAAAAGTATATGGATTTGCCGTGCTGTCATTGTTGACTATACTCACTGTTCCTGAGTAAATTAATACATCTTCCGGTTCAAATGTTACTCTGAAAGTTGTTGAACCGCCCGGTGCAATGCTGCCGGAAGGATAAGTAGTAACCTGGAAAGCGGAAGTATCTGATATCAAAATATCAGAAATTGTTAAATTTATATTTCCAGAATTAACAATATTATAAGTTTTTCTCGCAAAGGTATCAATACCGACCACTCCAAAATCTGTGCCGTCTGTAACCGATGGAGTTGTATCACCATTTGGTATTCCATATCCATTCCCTAAAACACTCATTTCAGAAGATTGTATATTATAAGTAATTGTTACGGTTCGGTCAACATCAAATAAATTTGTCTGAACACGGCTGTCAGGCCAGGTCGTTACAATAGTTGCCATTCCTGAATTTGTACCCAGGCCGAAATGTAAAGTTTTGTCATTCTGATTACCCCATCCCATCGCACTTTCAACCTGTCGCGTCAAAATTTGTGAACCGAAAGGAATTCTTACTATTGCACCGATAGCATCACGATTGATATTTGCGCCATCGCCAATCATTTTAATTTTTATCCAATGGTTTTCGTTTGTGATGTTGTTACGATAAAGTTTTTTCCCTGTCATAATATCCAGGTCGCCGTCATTGTCATAATCCGCCCATCCGGCCTGGAAATTTGATTCAGGTGTTGTAATGTACATATCATATTCAACAGAAACATCGGTGAAATTCCAGTTGCCGTCATTACGCATTAATGTGCATCGCTGACCAGAATAATAACCTGCAACTGCAGTAATGAAAAAATCCAGATCACCGTCATTGTCGAAATCAGCAAGTGCAGGAGATGCATGAGACTCTACATAAGGCAGTCCTACTGAAGAACTTTTATCTTCAAAATACCAATTGCCGGATGGTCCTCTGTTACGATAAAACATTGGCCTGTCCTGCGAAGCTGTAGCATGAGCAAAATTACCGACAAGCAAATCTAAATGTCCATCGTTATCGAGATCTCCAAAACATGAACCAATAGTATGCCCGCCGGGATATGTAGATGAACCACCGTTGTGATCGTTATCAACATTATATTCCGCGGCCTTATCGGTAAAATTGCCATTACCGTCATTTATCCAAAGATAATTATCTGCTATTCTATAGTTAGAAACATAAATGTCCTGGTCACCATCTTCGTCAAAATCCGCGCATGTAACTCCCCGACCTGCTTTAGGAGGTGATGATTCCTGTCCCCATTTTAAATCAAAATGTGAGGTGCTCTTGTTCCATTGCCAGCGAGAATCATGGAAATATGGGCCGCTTGGAGCAGTTTCCCAACCTGTGCGATAGTATTCTATCCGTCCGTCACTGTTAAAATCCGCCCAGACAGAGCATTCACTTTGAGTTGGAAAAGGGTCTGAAATATCCATATGTGTAAAAGACGAGTTACCATTGTTTCGAACGAGATGGCCACCTGCCGCCGCGGAATAAATATCCTGGTCACCGTCATTATCGTAATCAATAAAAACTCCCGGCCACCACATTGCAACATTCGGAATGTTCGCGTTTTCAAAATTTACACCACCGTTGTTTTTAAATAAATACACTCCTTTGCCTGCGTCATAGGTTCCAAGATACATGTCCGGCCAACCGTCATTATTATAATCTCCCCAGGCAATCGCGTTATCAACATGTGCGGGATCATACATTGTTGTCAGCCCGACTTCATCCGACACGTCTTCAAATTTTCCTAAATTTGTTATCGGATCAGCGAATTTAAAATCGTCAACACCAAGCCAGGCATAGCCTGTTTCTGTTGCATCGTCCACAACTTCAATATATACTTCTTCACCGATCGCGGAAGCGGAATGCAAGTATCTTTGAACCATTACGTTTTGGTTTGGCGCGTAAACTCTGTCTAATTCTTCACCATTTGACACGCGGTTTAATGTTACATAATTATGTGATTCAGGCAGTCCGGAAGGTAGTTTTGACCATCCACAAATCAAAAAATTCACTACACCGTTGCCGGTTAAAGTAATATTGGAGGAACGGATAGTTCCGGTGGCAGTTTCAGAAGCTGGATCGGTAACACTAGTGCCGCTGGCCCTCGAAAGTCCATAATAAATTCCCTGACAGTTATAACCTACCTGTTGCGCAGGCCAATAGTTAATAGTACTTGGCGCGCTGCCCCAGGCCGTTCCGGAAACTGTCCAGTTTATATAAGTTCCTGTTTCAAAGTCTAATGTCGGGTTTCCAGGCGGTTCGCCCTGTACAATCTGAAAATCATCTGCTCCTATCCAGCTTGATACTGCATCAGGACAGTTGTCAACTATTTCAATATAAACATTACTTCCCGCGCAGGATGAAACGGGATTTAATGTTGCCGCAGTCAAATTGTTTGAATTTTGCGGATAAACTCTGGCTAGTTCTGTTTCGTCTGCTTCAAGGTTTAAAGTAACATAATTGCTGCCGTTTGCCGATCCTGCCCAGCCGTTAATGAGAAAAGAAACTGCCATATTTTCTTCGCATATAAAAGAAGCCGAACGCAAAATTCCTACATTTGTTCCATCATAAAAAGTAGAAGTATAAAATCTGCCGTGAAAACCTGTAAACAAATTTGTCGCTTCCCAGCCGGTACCGGAAACTATCCAGTCTTGAAAATCATCGCGCTCAAATCCGCAATTTTCACCAATAACAAAACTGTATTCCACCGACTCAATATCATCAGCGGAAATCCATGCGTTTGTTGCATCGTTGCCATCATCAACAATTTTTAAATAAACATCTAAAGAAATATTAGTATTGTGCTGCAAAAGACGAAGAACTGCGTCATTAGCATTCGGCGTCCAAACGCGGTCAAGTTCTACATCGTCAGAAGCGTGATGCAAACTTACATAATTATATTCCTGTGTGTCGCCGAGTTTGGATGACCAGCCCCCGACAAACATAGAGATTTGTTCATCCGCCGCAAGTGGAAAAACTTCCGATTGCAAAATTCCGGTAAGAGAATCATCAAAAGTGCCGGACTTGTCGTAACCGCTGTTTACGTATTGAGCCCCATCTTTCGGCATATTAAATTCCGGGATTTTATATGGTGCGTCTCCAAATGCACCATTTCCGGAAACTGTCCAACCGGTGTAATTATAATACTCAAAACTACCGTTAATAACTGTGCCGGGAGTTGGTAAAGCGATGGCAAGACCGTCAAAACTTGCATAATTAGGAGTGCCTGGAATTCCAAAAAGAGAAAGTTCGGTTGTTTCGGGGTCAACAATAATTAACTCCCGCCGGTTATTAGAATTTGCCGCCCAGTAAAGCGTATCGTGCATGTCATCAAAATCCAAACCTTGTCCGCTGGTTAAATTAATTGCCCACGACCATGACCAGTTGAGCGGACCTATCAATGTTGCGTTACCGGTTTCTATGTCGATTTTGTATAGATGCGCGCTGTCAGTTGCAATTTCTACGGCATACATTTCATTATGCCGGTTAATTGCGATAGCCTTTGTTATTCCTATATTATTGATTTCTCTTAAAAAAACAGCTTCGCCGGTTGTAGGATTTATTGTGTAAAGAAATGAATCATAAGTAATTGCATAAATAGTTCCGTCTCTCGCAATAGTCATATCTGTCCAATACCCTCCACCGGCGGAAGGAGAACAATGGCCGATATAATTAATATCAGCGGTATTTGTTGTATCGAAAGTGACAAATTGATTTGTTCCGGATAAAATCGCGTAAATTTTCGAGAAATCATTTGTTAGGAAATCCGCGCCAAAAACATACGTGTCGTAAATGCTGAATTTATCATCCAAATCAGCTTCCCAATAAGGATACCGCGCACGTTCCGGATTTAAATAACTCATCAAAAAAGGCGAATTAAAAACCTGAAACGCGTAAACAGGAACGTTCGGTAAACAATGTGTTGTAAGCATCGTACTACCGGTCAAAGAAAAATCAGAGTTTACGGCTTCAACTACTGACGTAATTACATCGCCTGATTCTGCTGTTGGCATTAAACTGATTATTACAGAAATATTTGTAGAGCCGTTGTTTGTTAAAATTCCTGTAGTGACAGGTGCTGAAACATTTGCATCAGAAATGTATTTCAAAGTAAAATTATCATCGATTCCAGTAAAATTTTGAATTTCAATTTCATATTCTGCGGGATTATCATAATCGGCATAGAGAGTTGGTGTCAATGTATCTACTTCCACGCGGGAGACATTATCATAAATTTCCACTAAATCCAAAGCGCACCAATCATTTTCGTAAGAACTACCTCCGTTATATAAAAATTGAAGAACTATTTCGCTCTTTCCACCGCAATAAGAAAGATTAACAACCCCTTTTCCCCAAGGCTCTGCTCTTGAACTTTGCTGCTCACCGGAAATGAGATATAAATTACTCCAAACGTCATCGGCATAAACATCAAAAAACAGTTCCCCCATATCTTCGCCAAACATAAAGTATCTGAAAGATAGTTCAGGGGAAGTTACGGCAGAAAAATCACAGGTGAGAATAAGGTAATGAGGGCTTAAATCATTTACAGGCAGACTTTCGGCTACAATATAATAAGTTTCGTCAAATGCAGATTCAGGACCTGTGCTTAGCCAGCTCGACGGAGTAGTATTAGTAATTACCCATTGATCCCACCAGGAAGTACTGCCGCCGGAATGGTAATAAGGTTTTGTGTAATATGACCAATCACCGTATTCGTTTTCAAAACTTTCGGAATAGGGAAAATTACTGACGATTCCACAGGATGCATGAAGCGCTGCCAGCAAAACAAGCGCGATAGAAATAATTGTTAGTTGTTTCATAAGGTTGTAGCTTCGTTTACGTTTTCGTAAATAAATGTATTATAATATTATTATACCATTTTTTTGAATATTTTTTCCTTTTTTGTATATTTGTAAATGTTTAATTGCCGCAAGTAGCCCGCTTCGACCCGAAGTGGGTAACTTAACAAGAATTCATTCGCCAAAGATTTTGCATAAGTTTTGGCTCAATGTCTTTTTTTAGGGGGGCGTTTCCTAGCCTACCCTTAATTCGAGAAATGATATTTATTTATAATCAATTTAAAAAGAGTTTTTTTTACAATCGGTTCATTTTTTCTGTTGTATAAGAAAAGTATTTTTTATATAATTGAAATCACTACTGTCCAAAAAAAATAAAAGGAATAAAAACAGAAAATAAAGAACTTTCATTTTCTTTTTATTTTGATTACTATCGGTATCTTTTTTAGAATTAATTGACTTAAAGCTTTGCGCCTTAGCGTGAAAAAGAATTTTTATAAAATATAACCGGACAGTCGTGATAATTTAATAATGAATTCAATTAAAAATCACGAAGAAAATAACGCTCCCCCCCAAAAAAGCCATTGAGTCTAAGTTTTTTGCTAAAAAGTACGTCATCCTGGTCTATATCGGGATGACTTATTTATCAAAACTTTTATTCAATTATTTCGCAAATACATTTTTGGTAAATATGTCTCTTCGACCAGGCATACGCCGGTTTAAAAGGTCGAAGAGACGTACTCTACCTTTTTCGAGTAACCCTAATTCAACGTTACTTTAAAGCATTTTAAACCTTTTGGTATTTTTATTCTTATCCAATTCGAGTCGCCGCTTTTTGTTACTTCAGATTTTATTTTTTTGCCGTTAAACAACACTTTCAAATTTTTACCGATTCCGCTGTCAAATGGTCCTAATCTTAAAAGCGTT
>JAUVKG010000225.1 GCA_030596365.1 Chlamydiota bacterium
TAAAGAAGAACTCGATAGTTACTTAATAGAAATAACTTCCGAAATACTTGTTAAAAAAGATGATGAAACAGGTAAACCGGTTGTCGATATTATACTCGATACCGCCGGTCAAAAAGGGACAGGTAAATGGACAAGCCAAAGCGCTCTTGACCTCGGTATGCCGACAATGACAATCGCTGAAGCTGTTTTCGCAAGATGTATTTCTGCAATTAAAGACGAACGAGTCGCTGCAAGCGAAATCTTAACCGGACCGGCTAAAGATTCAAACATTAACAAAGAAGAATTTATCGGAGATATTAGAAAAGCTCTTTTTGCTTCAAAAATTTGTTCTTACGCACAGGGATTTCAACTTTTGAAAGCTGCAGCCGAAGAATACGGCTGGAATTTGAACTTTGGAGAAATTGCCTTAATGTGGCGTGGCGGCTGTATCATCCGAGCGGCATTTCTTGAAGATATTAAAAAAGCGTTTGATGATAATGCAGATCTCGCTAATTTATTATTAGATCCATTCTTTAAAAATATTATTGATAACTGTCAATCAGCATGGAGAAAAGTTATTTCAAAAGCTATAGAATGCGGAATTCCTGTTCCGGCTTTCTCAAGCGCTTTGGCGTATTATGACGCCTACCGTTCAGCAGTATTACCCGCAAATCTTTTGCAGGCGCAAAGAGATTATTTCGGCGCTCACACTTACGAACGAATTGACAAACCGCGTAAAGAATTTTTTCACACAAAATGGACAGAAACAAGCGGCGACACAAGCAGCTCGACTTATGTTGTATGAATGAAAAAAATCACAAAAAACAAATAATAAATAACAAATAAATTCCAAAACTCAAAAAAGAAAATGAAGAAAATGAAGAAAACAAAGACCTTCAGATAGCTGTTTGAAATTTTGAATTTGAAATTTGTTATTTATTTGCTTTTTATATTTTGAGTTTTGTTGTTTTTCCATGTGGTAGCTGGTAGTTTACTACAAACTACAAACTACGAACTACGAACTACGAACTACGAACTACTATGCAAAAATACTCTTTCGGAATAGGAGACAGATTCGGCTGCCAGGGCAGCGCTCAACTCGCTGCTTTTATTGAAGCAAAAAAACTCGGAATAGAAATCACTCCGGTTTGGAATAAATCTAACCGCGAGCATACAACCATTCATACCGAGCCTTCCGATGTCCGCAAAGAAGCGGATAAAGCTGTAGCTGACGCGAATTGGAACGGCGCGTATTTTGTCGATGCCGACCATATTAATTTAAGCTGTGTGGATAAGTTCATCAATTCCAGCGATTTTTTTACGCTTGATGTTGCTGATTATATTGGCGAAGAATCAAATTCTGCTGATGTTACGGCTTTTGTAAAAAAATATAAAAAATTCGCGGGAGAATTATCTATTCCGGGAATTAATGAAAAATTTCATGTTTCTGAACCTGATCTCCAAATTACTGCAGAAAAATATTTGAACGCTATTAAAGAAGCAGGTAAAATTTATCGATATATTTTGGAGGGACGCTGTCCCCAGCGTCCTTTAACTCCAAGTGCCACCAATTCAAAAATCCAAATTGAAATCCCCCAACCCCCTTTAAAAAAGGGGGACTCAATCCATCAATCCAATAATCCAATAATCCATCACTCCAATCTTATCATCGAAGTTTCCATGGATGAAACGGAAAAACCGCAGACTCCGCTTGAACTGCTTTTTATTCTTGCGATGATAGCTGACGAAAAAATTCCGGCACAAACTATCGCTCCGAAATTTTCCGGCCGGTTTAATAAAGGTGTGGAATATGTTGGCGATGTCGCACAATTCGCAAAAGAGTTTGAAGATGATTTGGCTGTAATCCAATTTGCAATAAAAAATTTCGGATTAAACGAAAATTTGAAATTAAGCGTTCATTCAGGCAGCGACAAATTTGCCATTTATCCTGCTATTAACAAAGCTATAAAAAAATACAATACGGGCGTTCATGTTAAAACTGCAGGTACTACCTGGCTTGAAGAACTTATCGGTCTCGCAGAATCAGGTGGCGAAGCTCTGGACATCGCAAAAGAAATTTATAGAAAAGCTTTTGACCGTTACGATGAGCTCGCAGCTCCTTACGCGACTGTTATTGATATTGACAACGAAGAGCTACCAAAACCTGATGTTGTGGATTCCTGGGATTCCACAAAATATGTAGATTCTTTACGGCATGACAGAACAAACGTAAATTATAATCAGAGTTTCAGACAATTACTGCATGTTGGATATAAAATTGCCGCGGAACTCGGTGACAAATATATAAATGCTCTTAAAGAAAACAGAGAAATAGTAGCCAAAAATGTTACAGAAAATATCCTCGAACGGCATATAAAAATTATCTTTGCCAACCACGAAGAACACTAAAAACCCAAAATCTTTTTAACCACGGATAATTTGATTTCTTTAACCACGAATGAACACGAATAATACAAAACTATTTTAATTATTCTGTCACAAATTATTCTGTCACAATATTTTTCTTTATTCTTTATTATTATTTTGACCTACATAATTTTGACTAATTAAATCTACATAGATAATTTATAATTTTTATAATCTGTTCTTTGGTATCATAAATGAATTAATTTTAATTTTTAACCACGAATGAATACGAATTTTGTTTTATTATAATATTTTTTCCGTGTAGTCTGTGTGTTCCGTGGTAAAAGAAATTGTATTTATTTTTTTATGGGCAGTATAACTTTCGTGGGACGGTAGTGAACTAAAATTGTCAATTGAAAATACATTATGAAAAAACTATTTATATTTATCCTTATCTTCGGTTCGCTGAATTTATTCGCGAATAACGCAACAATAACTCTTAATCCACAAAAAATGTCCGGCTGGAAAGTTGATAAACTCCTTTTTGGCAGCTTTCAGGAAGAACATTGGGGCGATTTGGCTCCGGGAATTTACGAACAGTATATTGTTAACCCGTCTTTTGAAAAATGGAAATGGGGAGAAAAACATGTCAAAACCAAAATCGTCTTTTTTGAAGTTCCGGAAAATGATGACGTAGCTTATCCCTGGGAAAAAGTATTTACAGACCGGGAAATTACGTATAACCTTTCTAATGAAAATCCGAAAAACAGCAAGCTTTGTCAGCATATTGTTGTAACTTCAGGAAAAAAAGCCGGGATTAAACAGCAATTGGCTTTACCGGACTATAGAACATTAACTTACCGCTATAAATTTTATATAAGAAAAAAAGGTGACGTTAAGGTGAAAGTTGATCTCGTGAATGATCTCCCCCTTAATCCTCCCAATATGCGATGGGCTTCACCTTCCCGGCCATGGAGTGACAAGAGAGATTTGTTTATTTCCGGTATTACTGATTCATGGAAAGAAGTTGAAGGAATTATTAAACTTGATGAAAAATTGGCGGGCAGATACAAAAATCGATACGGTGTTGCTCAATTTGTTATAACTGTAGAAGGTGACGGAGAAGTTTGGATCGATCAGGCGAGTTTATTTCCTGCAGACTGTGTAGAAGAAATCTATAATCCTGAAACTATAGCTCATCTTAAAAAATATAAAATCCCTATGATAAGATGGCCGGGAGGAAATTATACCAGCGGCTATCATTGGAAAGACGGAATAGGTCCGGTCGATAAACGGCCGACAAGGTTTAATCCCGCCTGGGGAGGTTTGGCTGATAATAATTTCGGACTTGACGAATTTTTGAGATTTTGTGAGTTGACCGGTATAACTCCTGTTATGGGAGTTGGTTTTAATATAGAAGAAATTTCTACAAAAGAAATCGCTGATTGGGTTGAATATTGTAATGGAGATGTTTCTACACCAATGGGGAAACTTCGCGCAGAAAACGGTCACCCTAAACCTTATAACGTGATTAACTGGGGTGTCGGTAATGAAGTTTACGGACACTACCAGCTTGGACATACTAATGCTGCAACCTATGCAAAAGAGCTTATAAAAATTATCTCCGAAATGAAAAAACGTGACCCGAAAATTAAAATTATCGCTTCGGGATACGGCTTGCATAACAAATATCGCCGACCAGACAACGACTGGAATGAAGTTGTTTTAAAAATTGCCGGAAGCAAGATTGATATGATAGATATGCACACTTATATTCACGGACCAAACAGCGAAAAATATATTACAAAAAAGATTTCAAAAACCGATTTGCAAAAAGCATTTTTAAGTTCTAATCATTCATTAGAAAAATTTTGCGACTATTTAAGAAATCTTCTTAAATCACACTCGTCAACCAAAAACGTTAAAATGGTTATGCTCGAATGGGGGATACTGCCGTCGGTGTGGGACGGCTCTCCAAGAAGATCGACATTTGCCAATGCTTTAATTGCCGCATCGTTTTATAACACAATAATTCGTAATAGTGATTTAATCAAGCAGGGAGCGGTACACAATTTCAGCTATTATGTTTCGCCTGTCAGCGCGCATTCCGAGCCTATAAACCCGAGAACTCATATAGCGAAAATTTATTCGGATATGGTTGGTGATAAAGTTATAAAAGTTGGTGTGAAATCTAAAAAATATTCGGTTGAAAAACCTTACATTGATATCGGTACGTTTTCGGATATTAAAGATTTAGACTGTGTCGGAACAATTTCAGATGAAGGAAAAATTAAACTGGCAATTCTTAACAGAAGTCAGAAAAATGATTATGATATTAAAATTAATATTCAAAACGTTCCGGCAAACTCTATCGCTTATTTAGAAATGCTTGTCTCTGAAAAACCTTACGATTTATATAAATGGGAAAACAATAACGAACCATTTCAGAGGATTATTACCAAAATCCAAAGCTCAAATAATGTTTTCAATATTGCAATTCCAAAAATGAGCTTTGGCTATTTAACAACTGAAAATAAATAGTTGTTCTTTTTTTAACCACATAAGGAACATAAGAAAACATAAGTCTTTTCCGTTTCAAAACTTTAATAATTCTGTTAAATGTTTTTATTTCAATTCACTATCACCCCATGGATTTTAAATTCATACAATTCGTATTTTTTTCTTTGCGAGCTTAGCGCCTTAGCGAGATAAATTCTTTTCTTATTCCCCCTTGAATTTTACCCCGATCCTGTCAGGGAAAGTGGGCATGGGGATTTTATTACAAAATATACAGGATTTAAATTTAACATCAAAATATAAATATAAAACAACTCTCGCTAAGGCGCTAAGCACGCAAAGGAAATACTAACAAAGTAATTAAAAACCAAATATTGCTTTTTGAAAAGTTGAATGTAAAACGTAGTGTTTATC
>JAUVKG010000080.1 GCA_030596365.1 Chlamydiota bacterium
CATTCCATTATTCCATTAATCCATCAATCCATCAATCCATCAATCCATCAATCCATCATTCCATTATTCCATTACTCCATTATTCCATAAGCTGGAACCAGGCATACGCCGGTCAAGAGCTTATACTACTTTAGAGTGGTCCATCGACTCTGATAATATTATCTTTCAATTCCTTTTTTCTTTTATTTCTCGGGATTAGTTCATGTCTTCCTTTTCTAACAAAAGCGACCCGACAAATTGTGTAATAATAGTCAAGTTTAAATTCGAACCATCTGATTGATTCTAAATCGGTACTACTTTCACCGATTCTCAAATCATAATCAAAATCATATTCCGCGCCACGAGCAAAAAAATGATGCAATTGATCCCATTCTTTATCGCCGCGGTCAGCAAAAGAAACCTGTCGTTCCTGCCATTTTTTACCCTGCATCTGCTGCGGAACGCTTCTTGACGTAACTACATCTATCGGTCCATATCCTATTTTGCCGAATGACGCTGCGATTTCATCTTGAGCTTTTATTACTCTTTCATTAAAAGGAGCCTGACATGCAGAGAGAGCCACAATAAATATTGAGCTAAAAATATAAACATATAATTTAATAATTTTATACATAATAATCACCTTTTATTATTTAGAAAATTTATTCGTTATAATTACCACAGGTTTAGACTCAAAAAGAGAAATGAATTTGTCGCCGGAAATAAAACGCACCGCTTTTAATAAATCTACAGCGCGATTAAGTTGAACATCTTTCACTTTTTTAATTTCTTCATAATCTTTTATCTCATTATCGGTAGCATTATCTAAATCCATATTTTTAAATGCTCTGGAACGTTTTTGAATCAATCTTATTTCATCTTCAATAGGGATTTCTACTTCAACATTCGGATAAATCCCGGTGCCGTGAATGCATACGCCGGATGGGGTGTAATATTTTGCGGTAGTCAGACGCAAACTGCATTTGCCGTTACCTATCGGCAAGACTGATTGAACCGAACCTTTTCCATAAGATTTTGTTCCTACAACAACTCCCCTTTTATGGTCTTTAATTGCTCCTGTAACAATTTCCGATGCACTCGCTGAAGAACCATTAATAAGAATAACGAGCGGCATAGTGTAATTTTTTTTAAGCCCTAATGCCCGATATGTGTTGTCCTGTCCCGGAATTCTACCGCGTGTAGAAACTATGACTTGATTCGATGAAAGAAAAAATCCGGAAATCTCGATAGCAGATTTCAATAATCCTCCTCCGTTATTTCTAAGGTCAAAAACAAGTGACACCATCCCCTGTGCAGCAAGTGAATCTATGCCTTTTTTTAAATCAACCGGAACAGCTTTGTCAAAACCTGTCATTCTGATATAGCCAATACCATTTGTTACATCAATCATCATTATATCACGAACTTTCTTCGTTTTAATAATCGCTCTTGTGATTTCAACATCTTTAATTTCACGCATTCCCTTACGTTCACGCTGAACAGTTATTTTAATCTTTGTTCCCGGTTCACCCCGCAATTTTTTAATGATTTTTGTAAGAGTTAAATTTCTCGCAGATTTACCCTCAATTTTTATAATCTTATCTTTTGGAAGAAGCCCGGCTTCAAAAGCCGGTGTATCCTCTATCGGAGCAATAACAAGCGGGTAGTTATCACGCATACCGATTTCAATTCCTATTCCGCCGAATTCACCTGCAGTAGCAATTTTTAATTCATTCGCCTCATCCGGTTCCATAAATTCGCTATGAGGATCCAGTGATTTCAGCATTCCATGAAGTGCTCCATAAATCACGTTTGTTATATTCATATCTTCAACGTAATCACTTTCTACTATTGCAATAGTAGTTGCCATCAGATCCAGCAGCGGGAAAATATCATCGGGATTTTTTTCGTTTTTTGCTAATGAAGGCAAAACGATAAGTGAGAAGAAAAGACTTATTAATATTTTTTTCATTTTAAGAATTATATGATAATTATGGAATAATAAGAACCTGACCTACTTTTAAGCGATTTGCTTTTTTAAGAGTTGCTTTGTTGGCATTATAAATAATTTTATATTTTTTTTTGTCACCATACACTTTCTCAGATATCTTCACTAAAGAATCTCCGCTTTTAACAATATATTCCCTCTTGGATACTGAAACAGGTACTGATACCGAAGGTTCATTGTCAACTATTTCTTTCTTAATTTCAGTTACAGCTGAATTAATTTTCTTAGACTTCTGAATTTCTGACAAATATTGTTTTTTTAAATTCAAATAGCTCTGCTGCATTTTCTTCAATTGCAATGTACGTTCATACAATTGTTTTTCACGTCGCTTTACTGCCGAACGTTCTTTATCCAATTCGCTTTTAAGTTTTTTAACTTCCGCAACAGCTTTTGTGTTCTTTTTTAAATTACTGTCTTCATTTGAAATTTTTACACGCAAAGCACTAATTGTCTCAATAAATTTCCGGCGTTCCTGGCGATTAAATCTTTCTCTTCGTTTTAACTCAACAAGTTCTTTTTTTGCGCTTTCAAACGCCTGCAGCAATTCATGTGTAAGCGGAATGGTTGGCTTCTTCGTAACAATATTCTGAGATGACAGAGTATTATGCGCATATTTTCTTTTCAAAGCCGCCATTTGTATTTTTAGAAGTTTATCATCTTGTATAATATTTTTCATTTCGTTTTGCAATTCATTATTTTCTACCAATAAAAATTCATTGCTTTTTATCAGTTCCGTAACGTTGTTATCTCTTCCTAACCGCAAATTTAATGAAGCCTGTAAATTAGTTATTATTGACTGAAGAGTCTTTTGTGCCTGCAATGATGCATGAGCTTCATGCTTATCACTCTCTATTTGAGTTTGCAAAGTTGCTATAATTGTTTCATTAGATGCAATCGTGTTAAGTAACTCCGACATTTGGCTGTTTTTATCATCAGAGCGAAATAATATATTCTCATTTGATAATTTTGCGCATTTATTCTCTATATTAAACAATTCGTTTTTTAACACATCAATTTTTGATTCATATTTATCAATAAGCTGACGTCTAATTGCGTCAAACTGTTTTTCCCGAAGAACATAATTTTTATCACTTCCAGCCTGTGCCACAGAATCACCTATTGAAAAAGGCGTTTTAGGTCTTACAATTTCTTTAGTAGCTTCACTAATCCATTTTTCAACCTTTTTTTTGTTGATTTCGTTTTTAGAAATTTTTAAATATTGTATATATGCATGCACAGCGTTAGTCTTATCATTAAAATATTCATCATACAATAACGCCATCTGTAAATAAGCACTCTCAGATTCAGGATTTATTTTAATCGCCTCCTTGTAATACTCAAGAGCTTTATCATACTGCTCTGATTCCATATACTTAATTCCCAGCTCAACAAGATCAGTTGATTTGTTTCCCTGTGGACCGCATCCCGCCAAAAGCAGCAGCAAAATCAGCAAAAGTATTTTATTAAAATTTTCCATAATTTTATTATATATTTAATGTCTGAAAGAAAAGAAGGAATTTTCAGTCAGATACTATTTTAAAAGTTATAATATTATATTATATCAAAATATAAAACTGATGCAAAGTAGTTAAATTTATTTGGCGTTTGACGTTGGATACTGGATACTGGATGTTGGACGTTGGGACTCCTCTCCTTACCAATGTGGTACATCCCGAGTATTCACCTCGGGAAGGGGTGCCCGAAGGGCGGGGTGGTTCTTACTATTAACTAATAACTAATAACTATTAACCCCGCCTATAGCTGGGCAAGCTATTAACTTTTAACTAATAACTATTAACTATTTGACACACCGTGAATTTTACGGGCATTTATGGTATTATATTAGTGTCTTAGTGCCTTAGTGGCGAAATTGATTTAGTTTAATTTATATTAATGAATATAAAATGAAAAACTTTCGAAAAAAAATACTGAATAGAACTCAACTGATTGATATTTGTAATTCTGAACGGCTTAAAGGTAAAAAAATCGTGACTTGCAATGGAAGCTTTGATCTTTTTCATTATGGTCACCTCGTTTTCCTTGATTATGCCTGCAAGCAGGGCGATATGCTTATTGTAGCCATTAATTCAGACAGCTCAATTAAAAAATATAAGAGTGAAAATCGGCCAATGGTACCGGAAGATCAACGTGCTCAAATGATTGCGGCACTTGAAATTGTTGATTATGTCCATATTTTTAATGAAACTGTTCCTATGCCTTTTATAGAAGCTATTAAACCTGATATTCACGCAAACGGCGCGGAATATGGCGAAGACTGTATTGAAGCGGAAGCTGTTAAAAAAGTTGGCGGTAAAATTTATCTCGTACCCAGAGTAGCCGGTTTGTCAACTACAGAACTGATTAAGAAAATTAAAAATTCATAAGCCGAAGACAAGAAGAGGAAAGTAAGTCAAGCTTCCAGCTTGATATTAAGCTGGAAGCTTAACCTACTTTTTCACGGCAACAGGAAAATGTATAAAAAATTGAATTGTTCCAGAGCGTTTGGGAACAAAAGGGCGTTTCCATTCATTTCTGCTTTTTATTACCAGTCTGATACTTCCGGCACGTTTATCAGGTGTTGTTTTCGGCAATATATTCCATAAATTCAAATATGAGCTGTCCAGAAAAAAAGTCATCCAATCGTTTTGAGTAATTATCGAGAATTCTTCAATCTTTTTATTTCCATTTACTAATTCACGTGCGTCATCAAGAAAAATCAATTGAGTTTTCCGATCATTAAATTTTAAAGCCGCTAAATCATCTTTGGCAAGGCTGCGCGGAATTATTATAGTAATTTGCGGTGCTTTTGCCGTATCAGGCAATTGTTTTAACAAGGAATAATTAAAAACAATCATACAGTCTCCACGACCGTTTTGCTTAATTGCCAATTTCACATTTGCGACTGCATTACTTCTGTTATAATAATTAAATCCTTTAACGGCTTTCCCGATAAATTCTTTTCCGTTTTTAGAATTAACTTTTTCCCAAACAATTGGAAAATCACCAAACAAGCAATAAAAATCTTTAATAATGCATTTATTCTGAAGATAAAAAGATAAGAAATTCTCTATATTTTTCCCATCGATAATCTTAACTTTCTTTCTCATTAAGGGCTTACTTGTCATCTCACTAACACCGATATCACGAAATAGGGCACCGCTTTTGCATTGGATTTTGTTTTTATAAAGTCTTGACTTCACATTGTTAAATATAACAACATCGCAAGTCAAAGAAGGTAAATCTTTTGTTGTATTTCTTATCGGAATGGCTCTATATTCAGTTTCTTTCGGCGCCAGCTCAAATCCAAATCCGTTTGCTAATAACTCCACGCCGACCGCATTTTCAAATTTAATTACACCGGCTACATTGCTGCTGGTGATGTTTCGAACACCGAACTCCAATTTTCCTTGTCGCAGAATAGTTCTTGCCGCAAGAATAACGGGCTGATTATTTGCAAATACATTAGCGGCTAATATTAATATAATAAGAATCTTTTTTGTCATTTTTTTAATTTTATCTACATTTCTTATTTGTTTTATTTGAACTCATTCGTGTCTATTAGTGTCCATTAGTGGTTAAAATTTTTGTGGTTTTGGTGGTTAAACATTCGTGTCAAAAAAAGCTGCTAAGAAATGAGGAAAGTAATTTTATTCTCGCGGGATTATTTTTGATGGCTTTTAAATAATAATTGCGAGCATTTTTTTTATCACCTTCTAATTCATATTCTTTTCCAAAATGCCACAGAACATTAGCAACCCGTTTTTTTATTTCTTTTTCAATTCCATTTTCCAGAGCTATAGTAAAATGTTTTTCAATAACTCTCAACTGCGCTTCAAATATTTTTCGCTTCTGTTTTTTCGCTGTTGAAGAAGGATGAGAACGGAATTTCACCAGAACTTCTGAACAATATGCCGGTTTATATTTTTCTGCTAAAGTAAGAAAGAAATCCCATTCATCACTGGGGATAAAATTAGAATCAAATCCTCCTTCCGCTTCGCATATACTTTTTTCAACCAAAACTGTAGAAGGAGGAATAAATAATTTTCCGGAAACAAGCAAACGTAAAGTTTCCATTCTGTTCTTAGAACCATTTTGTTTTAAAACTTCTTTGCCATCGGAATAAAATCTCACAAACGACGAATAACACCATTTCGCATTTGATCCGCGTAACGCATCAACCTGACACTCAAGTTTCTGAGGCAGCCAGAGATCGTCCTGATCAATAAATGCGATCCATTCCCCTTTTGCTTCTTTAATGCCGGCATTTCGCGCGGAAGCGACTCCGCCGTTTTCTTTATTGATAATTTTCAGATTTTTTAAAACAGGATAAGAAGATGTGCTGATAATGCGATGGATTATCTCACAAGAACTGTCAGTACTGCCATCGTTAACGATAATCAATTCTGCATCATGAAAACTCTGCTGCCCGATGGACAGCAGAGTGTTTTCAATAAATTCTTCGCCATTATAAAGCGGCAGGATTATGGAGATGAAAAGCATAATGAATTTCTAATTGCTCTAATTGACCTAATTGCTCTAAATAATGACCAAGTTCCAAACCTAAAAGTTGGGATTGGTCATTGAGTTATTGGGTTTTGTTTAGGTCAATTAGAAATTAGGTTAATTAGAGTAATTTATTTACTGTTCCCATTTATCGCGGATCATTTTTTCGGTTTCTTTAGTAAGAATTTCTCCGTTCTCAAGAGTCGCCGCAGAACCTTCACAAATTGACTCAATATCAACAACAGCCGTTAAAGGAAGATCAACGGAATGGGGATAAACGACGGTTTTTCCGGCAAATTTCGCGTCAATTAAAGCTTGCATTCCTTCTTTAAGAGAATCCATTCCGCCAACAGCAGCAAGAGCGTAAACAGGAGCTAATTTGCCAGTTTCCGTAAGTTCAAGCGTATGGCGGATATCATCCATACTCGATCCGCTTGACCCGATGAATCTTTGTCCCTGTGAAACAACTTTACCGATGTTAACAGTCGCGCTTTTACCTGCGGGAATTCCAGCAAAAATATTCATTAAGCCGTCTTCGCCAAGCATTTTTGCCGCTCCTGCAAGTACAGCCGGAACCGGAACCAGCATAACTATATCCTCGAATCCGCCTTCGCTGAGTTCATAGAGTTTAGAATTAAAGGCGTCTTCATTTTCAAAGCTTTTAGGATTAAGAGTCACAAATTCGATTCCTTTTGCATCGGCTTTACTCTGAAGATGGTCTTTTAACTTTTCAAGTCTGTTGTCATCCATATCGGTAACAACTACTTTTTTAGGTCCATCATCCATCTCAAGAGAGAGTTGAACGTGCATTTGTCCCATTGCTCCCGCACCGCCCGGGAACCAAGCTGTCCCATCTTTTTTAATAGTTTTTCTAGTGTTATTTTTGTATGCTTCAGCGACATCATTAGATTTTGTGCCAACATATCTCCAACCTTTATAATGGATACTGCCAACATCAATATCAGCATCAAGATCATCATAATCCCCTGTAAGGCAAAACACACCGAACATTGTTAATTGTCTTGATAGAGTTTCGATTTTTTCAACGGCATGGTCTCCAACAACAATTAAGTCATCAGCAGGTTCATCACAATTATCATCAATTTCAACATTAATATTATATTCCGCGGCAAGTAATTCAATTTCACTTTTTAATGAGCTGTTAACATTGGAAATAATGATACGTTCCGGAGCATTATTCTTGCTGATTAGATTCGCGATTAATTTGTTTGAAGGTTGACCATCGCCAACTATTCTCATCAATCCGCCGTTTTTAACTTCGGTTCTGAAATTAATTCTATAGGCTGCGATAACGCAGGTCCACGGCTCGATAAGCGCTGCTTCTGATACAGTTAAGTTGTCCGTTATTTTCAAAAGGTAACAGCCATCATCACCATTTAGAATTGGTTCTGTCATAACACTGTACTGAGCCATTCCGCCGTTAATAGCATAACCGTAAGCCAGCCCTTTTCCGTTGACAAAAATGTCCGCCTGAATAATGAAGCGTTCACCAATTTCGAATTTATCGGCTAGATTTGCACCAACGCCGACAATAGAAAGCACCGCTTCATGTCCGGGAATAACAGGTTCTTTTTTTAGATCGTCAACAATTACGCGTGGGTGTTCTTCGCCCGCGCGAATGAGTTTAACATCGGAAAAGCAAAGCCCGATAGCTTCTACTTTCATAAGGAGTTGATCATCGGAATATTCGGGAACGGGAATAACGCTGGGTTTTTCGTTTTCGCCGAAAGTTTCCATACCGGCACCAAAGAGCTGCCATGCCAACATTTTTTCAGGTACATCAATTTTTGTATTCATTTTTTTTTATTGTTTTATTATTAAAGTTACTAAATTAAATATTTAATAAATTTTATCAATTTAACAATTTATTGTCAATATGAGTTGAAGTAAATAATATTTTAATGTATAATTCTATGATATACACAAATAATTTAACAAATAAATCAATGAATATACAAATAATATATTTCTCACCAACCGGAACAACTAAAAAAATCCTGGAAGGTATAGTTAAAGGTATCACTCCAAAATCTACGAACTTCACGAATTTGATGGCGCCACAGATTAATCTTGATATAGATGGAAATTCTACTGATCTTGTGCTGATTGGCGTGCCAACTTATGCAAACCGAATTCCACCGGAAGCAATTGTTGAATTAAAAAAAATCAATGGAAACGGTATCGCAGCTGTACTTGTAGCGGTATATGGAAATAATAAATTTGGAACCATTCTGCTGGAGATGAAAGAAATGGCAAAAAAAATAGGCTTTATTCCGATTGCCGCTGCGGCTTTTATAGGTGAACATTCGTTTTCAACAGAAAAAATGCCTATCGCTTTCGGACGACCAGACACTGAAGATATGAATAAGGCTCAATCATTCGGTGAATCTATAAAATCTAAAATAAAAGATATAAACCTCGCAAATTTTGACCTTCAGGTGCCTGGAAAGCTCCCGCATCGTGAATGGAATAAAATCCCGGCACAACCACCTGAAACAGATGAGAATCTATGTATAAAATGTGGTAAATGCGTAGAAGCGTGTCCGGTAAATATAATTTCAATAACTGAATCCGTAAATAATGATCAGCCAAAGTGTATATTCTGCTGCGCCTGCGTTAAGATATGTCCGACATCAGCCAGAAGCGTCACAGATGCAAAGCTTCTGGAAATAAGAGAAAGATTATATAATAACTGCAAAGAACGAAAGGAACCGGAGATGTTTCTGGAAAATACAAATGATGAGGTTTTCGGTCAGCCACTAACTAATAAGCCTCAAATAAATTAATATGTCCGACAATTTTCAAAAAA
>JAUVKG010000097.1 GCA_030596365.1 Chlamydiota bacterium
GATAAAATTTTGCATAACTTTTTTGATAAACAGTCCACTTCGGGTCGAAGTGGGGTACTTGGTCAATTAAACAATTCCCCCTTTGAAGAGCGATTAAAGGGGGATGTTAAGCTTTTGTATACCATTTGTGCCTAAACTTAAACATAAATCGGAGCGATAATTCCTTGACATAATTTGAGAGTTTTACTACAATATTTAACCTATAATAGTATGGAGTTTAATAATGACAGAAATAATCAATAGAGAGTTACAAATGACAGATAGTAAAAAACAATCCCTTTGGAAATGGTTTCATCCCGTAAATTGGATGACCGGCTTTATCGCGTTCGCTATTTCACTGGCAACTTATATTTATACCCTGCAGCCAACAGTTGGACTTGAAGATTCAGGTGAACTTATTACAGGGGCGTATAAACTTGGTGTACCGCATCCGCCCGGATATCCAATGTGGTCAATACTCGCGAAAATATTAACGTATATTCCGGTTGGTGATGTAGCATATCGCGTGAATTTGCTTTCCGCGTTATGCGGAGCTTTGTCTGCCGGAATGCTTGCGCTTATACTTTCAAAGACGGGAGATTTGTTTTTTAGTAAAGATGAACAGGAACTTAGTTCACATCATCTGCTTCCAATATTTGAAAAATTTGGATTAACGACTCCGAGGCTGGTAAATTCGTTATGTGCAATAGCAGCCGGAGTACTTTTTGCATATACACCCGGTACATGGTCACAATCAACGATAGCAGAAGTATACGCATTGAACTGTTTTTACATGACATTGATAGTAACATTATCGTTAGTTTTCATGTTCAATCCTAACAGAAGGTTTTTGTTTTATGCTATTTCTTTCTTTTTCGCGCAGGCGATAACAAATCATCAGACAATTGCTGTTATGATATTTAGTCTTGGCTGGTTAGCCTGGTGCACGCGCAAGAACAACGAAGATTTTATAGTACTATTTATAAACGCGATAGTACTTCTTATATTCACGAAATTTATATTCAACCGTTATCATATGTTATCATTTGAAGGCGGGAAATTTTTCTTTGGTTTTGTCGGACCGTTTATCATGTATCTTGTTGCAGTATATTTTATTAACAAGAAATTATTTAACGATACGGAATGGGTAAAACTGGCTGGATCTTTTTTTCTCGGATTATCAGTCTGTATTTATTTACCGATTGCGTCGATTACAAATCCACAGTTAAACTGGG
Organism: Chlamydiota bacterium; assembly: GCA_030596365.1. Classification (GTDB taxonomy): domain Bacteria; phylum Auribacterota; class UBA3054; order UBA3054; family B51-G9; genus B51-G9. The sequence continues at coordinate 1,215 of JAUVKG010000097.1, forward strand.
GGCGTCCGAGAACGGTTGAAGGTTTTTGGCATTCTATTCTTCGCGGTCAATATGAGAAGCCACATTTTTTAAATCGGGATGGCAACAACATCGTTAATTCAAAAGATTTCAATCATTTCTTTAAACAATGCTGGATGTATCTTAAAGACACATGGGATCAATATCCGTTAGTTTTGATATTCGCATTTTTAAGTATAGTAGCTTTAATTGTACTATGGAAAAAAATAAAAATCAGGAATTGGCTTCTTTATTCAATCATAACTTTTGTTTTATGCGGAATAGGTATGGTTTTTACAATGAATCCCAAACTTGATGTTACATCCCAGTATATTAATCGTGTATTCTTTATAATGTCGCATGCGGGACTTGGTTTGCTTGTAGGTTACGGAATGTTAACAGTAGTAGCTCTGCTTTTTTCTATATCGAAAAACAGAAATACAATGTGGCGCAATATTGTAATAGCGATAGGTTTGATATTTGTGGTTTTCGGTTTGTTTTTCACAGCAGTACCTGTGTTTAAAGACAGTGTTAATTTCCCTCAGTGGATTTTATCCGCTAATTCATCCGGAACGGTATTACTTGGAATTATTTTCGGATTATTATTTGTATTCATAGGGATATTTATATTACTCGGCATATCGATGCCTAAGAGCAGTTATATTGCGAGTATTTTGATAGCTTTATGCATATTAATCACTCCTTTTATTCCCGCAACGAAGCACTGGGATGAAATGAATTTAAGGAAAAAGTATTTCGGTTATATTTATGGAATAGAAATGCTTAAGAATTGCGATCCCGGAGCTATATTTTACGGTGGTACAGATCCCGGACGTTTTGTTCCGCTTTATATGATAAACTGTGATAAATTCAGATCGGATGTTTGGTTGATAACTCAAAACGGTCTTGCAGATGCTACTTATATGAACGTTTTACGCGACAGATTCTGTAAACCAAGACAAGTTTGGGGATGGGCGCGTGGATTACTAAAAGCTCTAGATGCCGAGCGAGAAGATCACAAGGGAGAAAACACGATTTATATTCCATCACGTCAGGATTTTGAACGTTCATTTCAGATTTATATACAAGATGTTCAGGCAAGAAAAAAACGCGGGGAACATATCGAAGAAGAAGTTACTATTAAAGATGGTAAAATAAGCGTTGGTGGAGTTGCAGGAGTTATGCGCCTCAACGGCATTTTAACTGAAATGATATGGAAGGAAAATAAAGACAAGCATACTTTTTATGTTGAGGAGAGTTATGTTATTCCATGGATGTATCCTTATCTTGAGCCTGCGGGAATGATAATGAAACTTAATGCTGAAAAGATTAAGATCACACCTGAGATAGTAAAAAAAGATTTCGATTATTGGAATAATATAACAAATATGTTTGCTAATGGGGGAGTAATAGAATTTTCAGATCTGTCACCTTCAATTACTAACGATAATCCTGAAATAGTAAAACTGTTCTGTAATAATAAACCCGACGGCAGAAAAGGCAGAATAATTATTAAGCCCAATGAGTTTAAAGATGATGTTACAGCACAAAAATCTTTCTCAAAATGCCGGTCCGCAAATGCAGGATTATACGAATATCATCGTATGTGGACTGAAGCTGAAAATGCTTACAAACAAGCTATATGGTTCTATCCTGTTTCTGCAGAAGCTTATATGCGCTTGGCAAATATGTATATGAAAATCGGGCAGTATGACAAAGCGCTAACAGCGGTAGAAGATTACAAACGTAAAGATCCTTTGAACACCAGGGTTGACGGTATGCTTGTCGCGATAAAGGCGCAGAAAAATATGTTTGATGAGTTCGGTAAATTACAGAAAAAAATACTGACCGGAAAGGATGTAAATGTTGATGATTATATAAAATACTTGCAGATTCTTAATCAACGAGGACAAAAAGCAGAAGCTCAAAGATTATACGATCTCTTGCTTTCCGACAATTCGCCTGTTACAAATGGTAAAATTTATCAGTATCTCGGTTCAGTATTCAGTCAGCAAAATGATTTTGACAGATTGAAAAAACTTTTCGATAAAATGATTGCTGCTAATCCTGATGATTGGAATGTATGGCTTAATTATTCTACATATTATTTTGCGATTGGTAATATTGATGAAGGATTTAAGTGTATTGAAAAAGCGCTCAAGATTAACACTTCGCAGGTTACAGGACGCTTATGGCAAGACGATCGATTCAAACTTATCCGTGAGAGTAAAGATCCTGCTATGAAGAAAAGGTTTATGGATTTAACAAAATAGATGGAATATGGGTATGACGGATATTTTTACAGATGAAATAAAAAATTCAGCGCTCTCTTTGATAAAACTTGCCTTAAAAGAAGATCGTGCTGATTGCGATGTGACCGGCAGCGCTGCATTCAAAAACAATGAACTTTGCAAAATTAATGTTGTTGCACGTGAAGCTTCGGTTGTCGCCGGGATACCGCTTATATCTTTGATTTATCAATTGATCGATGAAAAGATTTCCGTTGATTCTTTTTTTAATGACGGGGATAAAGTAGAAAAAAATGATGTGATTGCCGTTGTTAGCGGTCCGGCAGTTTCTGTTTTATCAGGTGAGCGCACGGTTTTAAATTTCATTCAAAGACTTTTCGGTGTTGCCGCACTAACGGCAAGATATGTTGATGAAGTTGCCGGAACGGGAGTAAAGATTATTGACACACGAAAGACGACACCGGGATGGCGTTTACTTGAAAAATACGCGGTAAAATGCGGTGGGGGAGTGAATCATAGATTTAATCTCTCCGATATGGTCATGTTTAAAGATAACCATATTGCCCTGTCAGGAAAATCAATTATTGAACTTGTGCAAACCGCGCGAAAAGATTTCCCGGCATTACAAATAGCTTGCGAAGCCGATACAATCGATCAGGTGAAAATTTTACTTGATGCTGATGTTGATATAATTATGCTTGACAATATGTCTGTCGAAATGACTGAACAGGCTGTTGAACTTGCCGGTAGGGGAGTGGTGCTTGAATCAACAGGCGGAATTACTTTGGATAATGTTGGAAAAGTTGCTTTGACGGGTGTTTCGAGAATATCGATTGGTGCGATAACGCATAGTGTAAAATCGATTGACATTGGGATGGATATTAATTGAAATTCGCGCGAGCGCGAATTTCAATTATGGTCAAGGAGGGGAGAAAGCTTGTGTTAATCTAGATAACAAATAAAATTAAACCACATAAGAGACATAAGGCCACATTAGAGAAAAATTATAATTATTATATCACACTTGTCCAAAATAAAAAATATTAACCCATGACTTTAGTCGTGGGTGTGGTGATAATAAAATACTGGTTAACCGTTTCAACGGTTTATAAAAACAAACCTTATGTTTTCTTATGTTCCTTATGTGGTTCAAAAACAGGCGGATGAGTTGGATTTAACGGAACAAAATCGAAGTATGAATGACACAGATTGTTGGAAAGTGTTTAAATATGACGTTGTTGATTCCACAAATGAAACCGCAAAAAATATTTGCGATGATTGCCCGGAACGATTCGTTGTAATCGCAGATGTTCAGAGTAACGGAAAAGGCCAATACGGTCGGAAGTGGATATCTCCGTCGGGCGAGAATTTTCTGGCGACTTTTTGTATTCCGCGACGGGAAATCACTGCAGAAAATCTTATTTCTCTTGCTGCGGCCAACGCTATTTGTATAATTTTGAAAGATTTCAACCTTGTTCCAAAGTGCAAATGGCCAAATGATATTGAAGTTAACGACAGTAAAATTGCCGGGATACTTACAGAAAAAACAAAAGATTGGATTTTAATAGGCATTGGGTTAAACCTTAACTGGCCGGTAAAAAAGTCTGAATTAGAGAATGGGAAAAAATATACAAGTTATTTCGCTGAATGCGGTAAAAGGTATAATGTGGATAAATTTGTTTTGTTATTAAGTAATGCGTTGAATTCACAGATAAAGCAATCTGCCGTTAAGACACTGGGACTTTATAAATCTTTTTGGAATAAAAAAAGAAATATTGAAATTCTTGTTGATGATAACTGGCAACCGGCAAAACAAATTGGAATTGATAATGACGGAACATTAATTGCCGGATTAACTTCCGGGCAAATAATTAAAATAAAAACCAGTGCACGTGTTAGAGGACGTTAGAAAAGGGAGAATGTCCCGCCGACCTCTTGACCGGCGTATGCTGGTTGCGTCGGTGGACATAAAAATTACATGGAACAAATGACATATAAAATTAAAAGAGCTAAACTATCGCAGGCAAAAGAAATTCACGCGCTTGTGAAAAAAGCTGCCGCGGAAGACACAATGCTTCCTCGAGCACTTGGAGAAATTTATGAATCTATAAGAGAATTTTTTGTAGCGTTGGATAATGAATCAGGTGATGTAATTGGCTGCTGCGCGCTGCAAATCGCGTGGGATAATCTTGCTGAAGTACGTTCACTTGCAGTAGTAAAAGAAGATATGGGAAAAGGGATAGGGAAAGCGTTAATAGAATTCTGCATTGAAGACGCTAAAGCGATGAAAATAAAGCGTGTTTTTGCGTTGACGTATGTAGAAGAACTTTTTATAAAATTGGGATTTGATAAAATTTCTAAAGAAGAACTTCCTCATAAAGTGTGGTCAGTTTGTATAAAATGTCATAAATTCCCGGATTGCGATGAACAAGCAGTCGCAATCGATTTGTTTTAACCAAATAAAATACAGAGGTGATAAAATGTTCGAAAACAATCAAGAACAAAAAGGCAGTGGTAGTGGAGATATGATGAATATTATGGGTTTGTGGGAAAATACCGACAAACGCGGTAATAAATATCTGAATGGTAGTCTCGGCGGAATTAGAGTACTTATTTTTAAAAATACTTATAAACAAGGCGAAAGAGAACCTGATTACAGACTCTATGTAGCTAAAAAACAACAGCAGGAAGGCGGGTATAATCCGCAGGCATCTGCAGGAGAAACTTCTCAAGCTGCACCTACACCAACAGCCCAAGCTCCGCAAGCAACTCCTGAAAAAGAAGACGATATACCGTTTTAGGAATGGAGTGATGGAGTGATGGAGTGGAGGGACGCTGTCCCCAGCGTCCTAATTGGAGTGATGGAGTAAGCCGCATTTCCAAATGCGAGCGGTTATTAGTTAATAGTTAATGGTGAGTGGTCAAGTAGTCGAGTATTGAGTGTGCGCCTTTGGCGCGGTTTAAAGTTTAAAGTTTAAAGTTTAAAGTTTAAGGGCGATGGAGGCTGGGAAGGTGGAATTCGTAATCCGAGGTCCGAAGACCGTAATCCGAGGCCCGCGACTGAGAGGCTGAGAGGTTGGGAAAGTGAGAAACCACCCCGCCCTTCGGGCACCCCTCCTTGGTAAGGAGGGGAGTAAGCCGTCCCGACAACATCGGTACGAGCCATGTGGGAAAGTGAGGTCGGGCGTCAGATGCCAAGTGGGAAAGAAAGCCTTTTTGGGGTCCCAAAGGGTGCTTCGCTTTAAAAAGTAACGCTGCGGCAGCAGTGTTACTTCTAATATTTGATCGGTAGAGCAAATATAATGAAAACTCATATACTTAAATACAGAGTTCCGTATGCTGATGTGGATCAGATGGGCGTTGTTTATTACGCAAATTACTTTGTGTATTTCGAACGTGGGAGGAATGAATTATTCCGCGAGTTTGGTATGCCGTATAAGATTATGGAAAATAGTGGAATTATGCTTCCTGTAATAGAAGCGCATTGCAAATATTTTAAGTCTGCACATTACGACGATGAGCTTGAGATAGTTAGTAAATTATCTGATCAAAAGGGGATTCGCAGTAAAATGGAATGCGAGATTTTCCGGAATGGTGAAAAGCTTGTAGAGGGATACACCTGGCATGTATCAACCAATTTAAAAGGAAAACCATGTAAAATCCCCTCTGAATTAATTGAATTATTTAATGAATAAAATATGTTTATACAATACTCCATTAATCCATTACGCACTCCCAAGTGCGTAATATTCCAACAATCCAATTCCTAATATGGACTGGCAAATTAGATTAATGCTGCGCGAAGATTTATTGGCAATTACTAACGTTGAATGCACAGCGCTTCACATCAGTAAAGATAAATCAAGAAATATATCTTTTCTCGAACTTGCTTTAATAAATAATCCCGGCGGTTGTTTTGTGGGAATGTCAGGCGGATGCATAGTCGGATATGTTATAACTATGATAACCGGTAACGTCGGCTGGATTGGTTCAATAGAAGTTTCGCTTTCGCAAGGCGGAAACGGGATGAAATTAGCTTTACTTACTGAAGCGATAAAACAGTTATCGAAGAATGCATCGATAATAGCGATTCAGTTACCAAATGAAGGTGTAAAGTTTATTCAAAAATGTATTGAGCTTGGGTTCCAACTTGTTGAGCCGCAAATTATTTTATCTAAGAAAACAGAACTTTTATCAATTTTGAATGAAAAACCGGTTGTTTCAGTGATGGAACTTGAAGATACATTCGGAGTTTCTGATATCATTAATTTAATGGCAAAAAATAATTTAGGTAAAGTAATAACATTGGAAACTGAAAAATCGCCGGCAGGTAAGATTTTACTCGAAACGCAACCAAGGCGATTAAATTCACCAACCGGTTACAGTTTGATTACATTTGGTAACATAATCCGAAATCTTACTGCCCGGCCATTAAAAACTGTTTTAACGATAGCCGGAAAACAAGCATTTCAATTAAATTCTAAAATTGTATATATCGCGCTCAATGGTTTCTATAGAAACGAATTGCAGATTTTAATAGAGGGAGGATGGAAAATCGGTAAAATTTCTCAAAGGTTGATTTATAAAAAATCCGTTTCAGAATATAAACAATCTCTCGCTAAACCATTTATAGATCTTTCGCAATGGATGTTATAGGATTGGAATAATGGAGTAATGGATTGATGGATTGATGGATTGATGGAAAGAAATTAATAGTTAATAGTTATTAGTTAAAAGTGTGAAAGTGTGAAAGTGCGAAGGTGTCAGAGGTCAGGTGTCAGTTCCTAAACTTGATAATTGGTTATTTCGTGAAGGACAAAGGTTTAAAGTTTAAAGTTAAAGGTTTAAAGTCATACTTATCCCGATTTAAATTTAATATCATAATATTAATATAAAACAACTCTCGCTAAGGCGCTAAGCTCGCAAAGAAAAATATT
>JAUVKG010000226.1 GCA_030596365.1 Chlamydiota bacterium
TTTTTTCTGCGAATGGGTTTTAAATCTTTAACAATCAGAATTCCAAACGCAAGTATGATAACTCCAAGCGCGAGCAATTTTACATATTTTGATTTTCCTACAGCGGCTAACGCGGATACGCCTACAAAGATCGAATTAACAATCGCCATAGACATAGCATGACGTGTTGCAAGATAATATTTTCCGCCTTCGACATAAAGTAAAAACATAGTGCCAAAAAGAATTGTCGAAACGATTACTGCAACAGCAAGCGGGTCATCAACCGGCAATAATTTTCTACGAATCATATACCAAACACCAAAGACAAACGCAATTGCAGCGACACCATGAAATGCTTTCCAAAGCGCGGCAAGGATTTCGGAGCCGTAAATTATCCAGCGGTGAGTTTTTGCTGTTTTAATAAATCGTACACAAGTACCGATGTCAGGATTTTCTGTTCCATTTTTACTGTACATTTGGCTTTCTAATTTAGTAGTCAAATCTTTCAAGGGGTCTTTTGATTTAGTTTTTATTCTCCCCATCGACCACGGTTCTGTTATTTTATCAAGCCGGGCAAGATGCCACTGGCCTGTTCGTACACGAACATAAGCGGCAACAGGAACCGCAAGAATAACGATCATACTTCCCAGAGCGACAAGAGCTTTAAAGCGTGATGAAAGAAGATAATTTCTATTTTTATCAATTCTTGCAAGTAAAATTGTAATAGCAAAACACCCCATCCAAACCAACGCTTCAAGCCTAACCAGCGAAGATAAAATTATCAACAGGCCGGAAAGGACAAGCCGCCATATCGACCACGCTTTGGGGCTTGGATAGCTCAACGCCATGATAAATAAGTATAAAGCCCAAACGATTCCGCACAAATACGCCGGCCCTCTAAGAACATCGCATGACATTCTAACAAATTCCGGTTGAAGAGTGAGATAAAAGCCTGTGAGTATTGCCGGAATCGGCCCGAAATATTTCCAGGTCAATTTATAAAGCGGATAAATAATTGCGAGACCGAAAAATGAATTCAGAATAAGCGCGGCATTTTCGTATGAAACAGCAAAAAATAAATTAAAGAATTTATGTGACAATACAATGAGCAGCGGATATAAATTAAAAATATTAAGCGCTGTGCCGCCAAGCAAGTTTCCATCTGCCATTTTTTTTGCCCAACCAATATAAACAATTCCATCGTTTACGATAGTTCCATGTGTGGCAAGAAAGTAAATTCTAACAATAACCGCAGCCAGAAAAATTAGCAAAAGAACATGTTTGGCGCATAAGAGTTTGATTTTTGATAGTAGTTGCATTCGTTAATAGTTATTTGTTAATAGTTATTTGTTATTCGCTAATTGTGCTTTGTGCTTTGTGCTTTGTGCGTAGTTCAGTAATAAATAATAAAGACTTTAAAGACATTAAGGACTTAAATGACAAGGATTGCCATTACTCCATTACTCCATTACTCCATTACTCCATTACTCCATTACTCCATTACTCCATTACTCCATTACTCCATCAATCCAATAATCCATGACGCACTGGGAAGTGCGTCTTACATCATTCCATTCATTTTCTTCTTTAATTCTTTAATTATAATTTCTACATCATTGTCAGCCAGGCGATTGTAAAAGGGCAGTGCGATAGTGTGTTCGCTAACTTTTTCAGTTACAGGAAAATCGCCTTTTTGGTAACCGAATTCATTCACATAAAACGGTTGTAAATGTATTGGTGGAAAATAATTATTGCACCATATTCCTGTTGAACGCAAGTGTTTTATTATTTCATCGCGCTGCTCAACCGAAAATCTTTCCGGTAGTTGAACAACATAAACAAACCAGCTTCGCGACATTCCTTCCGGCGGGTTACACAGTGGAATTATTTCAGGTATTTCCTCGCTAATCAGGCTGTTGTATTTTCCAGCTACAGATTCACGAGCCGCCAGAATTTCATCAATACGTTCAATCTGAACGACACCAAGAGCGCAATTTATATCACTAATTCTATAGTTATATCCAAGCCGGGAATGAGCCAGCCAACCCATTCCTTCATCACGCCCCTGATTTCTCATTGAAATTGCGAGTTGAGCAACATCTTCGCGATCGGTAACAATAATTCCGCCTTCGCCGGTAGTGATTTGTTTATTTGGATAAAAAGCAAAAGTACCACAGTCCCCTATTGTTCCGGCGGATTTGTTGTCAACTTTTGCACCAAGAGCCTCGCACGAATCTTCAATTACCACTAGGTTATGTTTTTCAGCTATTTTCATAATTGCGGTCATATTTGCCGGCAAACCGAAAACGTGGACCGGAATTATGGCTTTAGTTTTCGGTGTAATTGCTTTTTCAATTTGTTCAACATCAATGTTCAAAGTATCCGGTTCAATATCAACAAAGACAGGTTTTGCTCTTTCGAAGATCACACAATTAGATGATGCGATAAAAGAAAAAGGTGTAGTAATAACCTCATCACCGTCACTAATTCCTAAAGCCCTGACACAGAGGTGTAGTGCTGAAGTACCACTATTAACCGCAACGGCATATTTTGCGCCAACAAAACCGGCGATTTTGCTTTCAAATTCAGGTAGTTTTGGACCAAGACTCAACGCGTTTGAGCGAAGAACATCGGTGACCGCCGAGATTTCCCGTTCAGTAATATCTTGTTTTGAGAGTGATATGTTATACATTATCGCGCCATTTTTTATTATGTTTTAGGCGCTCGGAGGAAATTGTGATTTTTCAAATCACAATTTATTTTCCAAACGTTGGCTTTTAAGTTTATTGTTTAGGTTTTTTTCTTCGTTCGTAGTTACTACCAACTACTACTCTACGAACTACCAACTTATAAAAAATTAAATCACAAAACTGCTTTTTGAATTTAATGCCATAATAGTTTCCGCGATGAGTTTTATAGTGTTCTCAACATCGGTCATATTAAAAACTTCCACAGGAGTGTGCATATATCTATTCGGGATGCTGATCAACGAGGCCGCTACTCCCGCACGTGAAAGTTGAATTACATTTGCATCGGTGCCTGTTCCTCGATTAGCCGCTTCGAGCTGGATTTTAATTTTTTTCTTTTTAGCTGTTGCAACGACTAAATCGAAAAGTTTAGGATTAAAATTAGGTCCTCGTGAGACAACGGGTCCGCCGCCAAGGTCAATTTCACCGTTTTGTTTTTTGTTTGTTGCCGGTGATGAGGCAAATGTAACATCAACAGCGAAAGCGAGATCAGGATTTATGCCGAAAGCGCTTGTTGTAGCGCCTCTCAATCCTATTTCCTCCTGAACAGTCGCGACAGCGAAAACAGCCGCGTCGAATTTTTTACCTTTGATATATTTCAAAACTTCACCGACAACAAAAGCACCGATTCTATCATCAACACCACGTGCGACATAAACCTGATCGTGCAAGTGTTCAAATCCTTCTGCGTAAGTAATCGGGTCACCCACATCGATAAGTTTTTTGAGTTTTTTACCGTCATTAATACCTGTATCGATCCAGAGGTCATGAAAGACCGGAACTTTTTTTCTTTCTTCAGCAGTCGTCAGATGAACTGCCTTTTTGCCAATCACTCCTTTAATCTGAGCTTTTTTGTTATGAATGATCACACGTCTTCCCGGAACGAGTTGAATATCGAATCCGCCAATCGGCTGAAAATAAATATAACCTTCATCGGAAATATAATTAACCTGAAATCCGATTTCATCAATGTGACCGGCAAGCATAACCCGCGGTGTTCCTTTGCCGTTTAATGCAGCGATACTATTACCGTGAGTATCTCCTTTTACCGAGTCAGCTACATTCTTCATTTCTTTGCGCCAGACATTTCTGGCTTTATCTTCATAACCTGACGGGCTGGGTTCATTGAGAAGTTGTTCGAGATAATTTAGGGTTTGTTTTTTCATAGTATTATAAATTGTTAATCGTTATTCGTTATTCGTTATTCGTTATTTTCTATCAATTTTATATATAATTCATTTAAAGATTGAGACAAAACGCGCGTTTCAGATACAGTCGTCATAAAGTTTGTGTCTCCCTGCCATCTCGGCACAATATGAACGTGTAAATGTTCCGCGATTCCAGCACCGGCAATTGAGCCAAGATTTATTCCAAGATTAAAGCCATGCGCCTGAACGACTTTCGCAAGCCGGATTTTCCATTTAATAGTGAGCCTCATCATCTCAGCATGAACTTCTTCTGATAAATCTTCAGGATTTGCTGCATGAGCATAAGGACAAACGAGCAAATGTCCGGGATTGTATGGATAGGTATTCATCAGCACGTAACAATTTTCTCCACGTTCAAGGATTAAATTTTCTTTATCCTTTTCCGGTGAATCAGCAGCTTTGTCACAAAACACACACCCGCCTTTTTTTAAGCCGAGAATGTAGCCAATTCGCCACGGAGCCCATATTTTCCCTAATTTTCCATGTTCCATAAAATAAATATATTACAATTAATCGAATTAAATTAAAAATTTCATATAGATTATACAAAAAACGCGAATAAACTTCCAATGGCTTATTGTTATGGGATGCGTATAAGTTTTATGAATTAATAAAATATGCTTCAAATAATCCGCAATTGAAACTTAACTTGTGCCAACGACACTTTTTAGATTGGAAGTTCCATTTTAAAACAAGGTATGTCAAGTTTTTTAAACCACGGAACATTGGGAATCCAGCGTATGCCCGGACACAGAAAACACGGAAAATATAAATTTCTTAATTCGTGGTAATTCGTCTCCGGCATACGGCGAATGATTCATCAAGATCACTATCTAAATACTCGACGATAATCGTACCTTTGTTAATATTCAGGTTGGTGATTTTGATACGGTCACCTATGAACTTCTCGTCAGTATGGATTATCTCTTTCCCGTTGTTTATCAGCAGGTAAAGTGTTCGAAAATTTCCTGAACCCCCATAATTTTCCCGGCCAGGTTCAGCGATTGGTTATGAGGTCCATTATGACGATGAAACTAATTTAAGCCCCACTATTCCGGATACGATGAGAAGCAAACAGATTATTCTCATGATGTCTCGTGATTCACCTAATAGAATCATACCCAATATTGCTACTCCTACCGCACCAATGCCTGTCCATACGGCGTATGCTGTGCCTACTGGAATAGTTTTCATGGCCACCGATAACAACCAAAAGCTAATGGCCATAGCTGAGACGGTCAGTAGTGATGGAATAAGTTTTGTAAACCCATTAGTATATTTTAGCCCGATAGCCCACCCGCATTCAAACAAGCCAGCCACTGCCAGATAAATCCACGCCATA
>JAUVKG010000023.1 GCA_030596365.1 Chlamydiota bacterium
TCCCACCTTCCACCTTCCCACCTTCCCACCTTGCCACCTTCCCACCTTCCCACCTTCCCACCTTCCCACCTTCCCACCTTCCCACCTTCCCACCTTCCCGCTCTTATGTTTAACACAATCGGACATCAATAATTAAATACAATAGCCGATTTGACTTTTAAATTAGCTTTTGATATAATGTTTTGCAAGTAACAGGTAATGATTATAAAACGATTATAATTGTTCGACAATATTTTAATTTGAGTTAACGTTTAGTTAAATGATGATATGTACAATTAAAAAGATTATTTTTTTAATGCCGATGATGTCGTTGGTTTGTGCAGTAAGTATTAATGCTGCACCTTTGACTGATGTTATTTTTACAGACATTCCAATCGATCTGGAAGTTTGTCCTCGACGACCGTTAACAAATATAGCGAATGTAAAAATTGCTGGAACAGTTTCTTCTCCCGGTTATGAGTTTATAACTGTAAAAGTTTTTAGAGAAAGTGTGTTGCAGTTCCCTGTTTTAACTCAGGCGCTGGTATATTCCGCCAATCAGGCGGATTTTAATCTTTCTGCTTCTATTAAAGCAGAACTTGCGAATTATGATTTTACGGTCGCAATTATATCTAATTCAACTGAAATAATTATAGGTAATGCAACCAATATAGTTGCCGGAGATATTTTTTTAGTAAACGGTCAATCAAATGCCGTTGCGTCCAAACAGGGAGAAGAAAGTTCGGATGGAAACAAGGGACAATTTCTCCGTTCATTTGGAACACATAATCCAAATCCGCCTTACGTGATTAGTGATTTGAATTGGCATTTGGCTGACGGGGATCCTGGATACGGTCCTGGAGGAATAGGTCAATGGGCTCTTCGCATGGGCCGTTTATTGATTGACGAGGTAGGAATTCCTGTTGCTATAATTAATGGTTCCAGAGGCGGGCAACCAATAAGTTATTTTCAGCGTGATGATAGCAACGCAGAAGATATTGAAACTAATTATGGACGATTACTTTTCCGGGCAAGGAATGCCGGAATTACAAATCATGTGCTCGCAATTTTATGGTATCAGGGAGAAACTGATGCTGACGATGCCGAGACTCATGAAAAAGGATTTATTGAATTATATAATGACTGGTTAGCTGATTATCCCGAACTTGAAAAAGTTTATATTCATCAGCTTCGGGTTGGATGTTTGGTTTCCCAGTGGAATGTAGATTTACGAAACCGGCAGCGTCTAATGCCTGATAAGTTCCCCGGTATTGAAGTAATGTCAACAACCGGATTAAACGCACATGACGGTTGTCATTATAATTATACCAATGGTTACAAAGAGCTTGGAGAACATATTTTCGCGTTAGTATCCCGTGATTTGTATAATTCTACAAATACTTATAATGTTGAACCGCCGAATATTGATTATATTTTCTTTAATGATAGCGGTAACACAAATATTACTATTGTGATGCGTAATAAAATTGACAGCCTTATTTGGGAATCAGGTGTTAAAGACTATTTCAGAATTGAAGATAAAACTGTAAATATCACCGGTGGAGAAATTGTAAGCAACACAGTAATACTTCATCTTGATGCAAACGGATTTGGTAATAGTGGTTTAACTTATTCAGGGCACTCAGGTTCGGGGCCATGGGTTTTAAACGGCAAAGGTGTCGGTGCGTTAACCTTTTACCGCGAACCGATTTATTCATATTTCGGCCCGGTAAATATGCCGGAAAATTTTATTGTTAAACCGCTTTCGTATTCCGCGATACAACTCAGCTGGACGGCTGAGCCGAATGTTGTAAATTATCTTATCAAACGTGACGGCGAAATTATAACTTCTTTTACATCTACAAACTTTGTTGATAATGGATTAGCGCAGGGAACTGAATACTGTTATCAGGTAGCTTCAGTTAATCCTGATTACACATCTTCCTGGTCGGAAGTTAAATGTGCTTCCACATACGAGAATGCTCCTCACCTTCCTGATAGTCCGGGAACGTGGGGTTTGTGGCATATGAATACGGATTCAATAACAAATCATACCGAACCACCTACAGTGCCGTGGTATATTCATGACGATGACAGCGCGAACCCTGATCGTGATAATGATTTAGAGATAAGTTCTGTTACAAATGCTATTGTATATAATTCACTGTACTTTAATGGTTCATACAGATTCATGTCAGCAAATAACTGGAATAATGCGGACGTGATTAAAATTGAGTTTGATATCCGCCCTCTCGATTTTTCAATTGAACAAAGACTTTTTGAGATAACCGGTTCGCTTAGCGTGAGATTTCAACCGAATAGTGGTCATACATATGGGAGGATAGTATTTTGGGTCTATAATAACAGAATTCCATATTCAGTTGTGTCAGGATGGAAAACGGTTGCTAATATGTCTAATCAGTGGAATCATGTCGTTGCATCGGTTCTGCCAAACGGCGATTTTACTGTTTCGCTTGACGGTGTAGCAAGCGGACTTGAGACCGGTCTTAGTGGAATTGATGATACCTATAGCGGTGATGCCCGATGCTTTGTTGGTGGTGATCGTTTGAATAACAATAGGTTTAGCGGTTATATTGATGAAGTAAAGATCAGTGTAATTCCTGAAGCAAATTTATTCGGGATGATAATTTTTGGTATATTTTCTGTTAGAGCTGAAAAAAAACATTGAAATAGTTAAGAAAATATCGGTGTGATTCAGGGGAGATATCAACCAATATTACCAGCGACAAAATCGGTCGCAGAACATGATTAATAGAGCTTATTTAATTATGAATTTAAAAGAAGAAATATTGTTAACGCAAAAACTCATCAGATTTGAAACCGTAAATCCACCAGGAAATGAGAAACAAATTGCTGAATTTATCGGCGAAATGCTTATCAGTCACGGTTTTAATGTAAAGTATCCAAAACTTTCGGAGAATCGTTGGCATGTAGTGGCGGAAAGGGGAGTTACGCAAGAATTTTCTCCAATTGTACTTAGCGGTCATCTTGATGTTGTACCATTAAGCTCTAAAAAGTGGAATGAAGTTCCTTTCAATGGAGAAATAAAAGACGGTAAAATTTTCGGCCGCGGGTCAAGTGACATGAAAAGCGGAGTTGCTGCAATCATTTGTGCAGCTATTCAGATTTTTAAAGAACAACCTCCGAAAAAAGGAATACGTATTTTTCTTACTGCAGATGAAGAAACAGGTTGTTATGGCGCAAATAATTTACGCTCAAAAAAATATAATATTGGAAATGCGAGTGGACTTATTGTAGCCGAACCGACAGCGAATATTCCTGTTACAGGTCATAAAGGCGGTTTATTTATAAATGCAAGTACGTGTGGTGTTGCAGCACATTCTTCAATGCCGCACAAAGGTGAAAACGCGATTTATAAAGCTGCTAAAGCGATATTGAACCTTGAGAAATTTGAATTTAAAGTAGAAGAAGATAAACTGCTTGGATTGCCTACTCTTAATGTCGGCACAATAAAAGGGGGAACAAATTTTAACTCAGTGCCTGATAGCGCTGAATTTACAATTGATGTACGCTCAACAAAGAAACTATCAAATGCCGATGCATTACAAATGTTAAAAGATAAGCTTGGTGAAGAAATTACGTTGGAACCTTTTGTTGATCTTAATGCTTGTTACACCGATGAAACAAATGTTTTTGTTCAATCGGTTTATGACGCTTGTAAATCAGAGGGGATTGAATCCAAACTACCGGCATCAGTACCGTATTTAACAGATGCCTCGGTAATACAGCCTTGGTATGATAATGTTCCGACAGTAATATTAGGACCGGGTCAACCTGAACAAGCGCATCAAACTGATGAGTTTTGTTATGTAAATAAAATAGAACAAGCAGTAAAAATATATAAGAATATAATAAATAAATGGGAGTTAATTTAAATGAGTGATTATAAGGACGAAATATCGGATATTGACGAATTAAACGAACTATTGTCTGAACCAACACAAGAAGTAATTGATTTTATGAGTCGATTGGAAGGCGATATTATGTTTCTTGGTGTTACAGGAAAAATAGGTCCGTCAATGGCAAGAATGGTTGTAAGAGCATGTAAAGCAGCAGGTGTAGAAAAGAAAATTATTGGCGTTTCGGCTTATTGGCCTGAGAGCTCTTTAAAAGAAATAGAGGATATGGGCATTGAAGCAATTCAGGGCGACTTGCTTGATCGTGTGTTTTTGGATAGTTTACCTGATGTTGAGAATGTGTTTTATCTTGTTGGGATGAAATTCGGCGCTGAAGATGATTTGTCAATGACCTGGGCGGTAAATACTTTATTACCGGCTATGGTAGTCGAAAGGTTCAAAGACTCTAAGATTGTTGCTTTTTCAACCGGATGTGTATATGAACTTGTACCTGTAAAAGACGGAGGTTCATTGGAAACAGATATGCCTCGACCTGTTGGCGAATATGCGCAATCGTGTCTTGGACGTGAACGAATGTTTGAATACGGCAGTAATAAAAATGGTACTAAAATATCATTAATTAGATTAAATTATGCTGTCGAAATGAGATATGGTGTGCTTGTTGATGTTGCAGTAAAAGTGAAAAACGAACAGCCGGTAGATTTATCAATGGGATATTTTAATGTGATTTGGCAAGGCGATGCTAATAGTATGATAATACGTTCTTTGGAACAATGTGATTCACCTGCTGAAATATTAAACATTACCGGTGATGAATTGATTTCTTTAAAAGAAACAGCAGAAAAATTCGGAAAATTATTTAATAAAAAAGTTACTTTTATCGGAACGGAAGCCGAGACAGCATTGTTAAATAATGCAGCAAAATCTTATGATTTATTCGGGAAACCAAAAACTAATTCTGATCAAATGATTGCCTGGATAGCTGATTGGATTGGAAATGACGGAGAAACATCCGGTAAACCTACGAAATTTCAGGTTAGGGATGGAAAGTATTGAGTAAGCCGCGCCATGGAAGAAAATTTTTTGGCACGGCTGAGGAAATTCAAATTATAGATTTGAATTTATTTTACTTGTGTTTGCAGGTAAGTTATTTGCCGGGTAACCTTGAGACTGATTAAAATTGAACATCTAACATCACCCGAAATACTCCGGGCGCTTCGCGAACATCGAACATCGAATGAAAGAAAAGACCTTAATTCCCCTCTTGAGAGGGGTGGCGCGGAGCGACGGGGTGTGTTATAACCTTAAAACTTTACAGACATGAACTTATCAAAAGAAATCGCGGATATTATAAAAAAAGGGGTTGTTATTCCCGCATTGCCATTGGCGCTTAATGCTGAAAGAAAACTTGACGAACGAAGACAGCGCGCCCTGATGAGATATTATCTCGACGCCGGCGCGGGGGGAGTTGCCTGTGCAGTTCACACAACCCAGTTTGAAATAAGAGATAAAGGGATTGATTTATTAGGACCTGTATTAAAAATAGCAAAAGAAGAATTTGATGCTTTTGAAAAAAACACAGGTAAAAAAGTTGTTAGAGTTGCAGGGATATTGGGTAGAACTGATCAAGCAGTTAAAGAGGCAACAGCAGCAGTTTCACTTGATTATAATGTTGGACTTCTCGGATTAAAAGCATTTAAAAATGATGATAATGAAACAATAATTGAACATTGTAAAAAAGTGGCGGAAGTCATCCCGATTGTTGGTTTTTATTTGCAAACCGCTGTTGGTGGACGAAGATTAAACGCTGATTTCTGGCGGGAATTTGCTAAAATTAAAAATGTTGTCGCAATAAAAATGGCGCCTTTTAATCGCTATCATACAATTGATGTTATAAGAGGTGTTGCAGAATCAGGACGCGCAGATGAAATAACTTTATATACCGGCAATGACGATAATATAATCGCTGATTTACTTACTGAATATGAATTTTGCTGCAATGATAAAATTATAAAATTACGTATTTCAGGCGGGTTGTTAGGTCATTGGGCTGTTTGGACAAAATCTGCAGTTGAGCAGTTGAGAAGAATAAAATCTCCTGATTACAAAAATAATCTTTCGGAATTATATACACTTGGCATTAAAATAACTGATGTAAATTCAGCATTTTTTGATGTTGCTAATAATTTTAAAGGTTGCATTGTAGGTTTGCATTATGTTCTTCAACGTCAAGGTTTACTTGAAGGGTTATGGACACTTAACCCTGATGAAGTTTTAACCGAAAATCAAAAAAAAGAAATAGACAGAGTTTATGATAGTTACCCTGAATTAAACGATGATGAATTCGTGAAAACTAATTTGGATAAGTGGCTGTAGTCGCGCCTATGGCGCGAATCCCGAGTACGCAATGGTGATCGGTAATCCGTGGGCCGTGATCCGTGATCCATTAATCCATGACGCGCTGAGAAACGCTTCTTACTTCAATGTTCATAAGTGTATTCGAGCTTTTTAAAATAGGAATTGGTCCTTCAAGTTCCCATACTATGGGTCCGTTGATCGCAGCAAGAGATTTTCTTGCTCACACGAAGGAATATATTTCGACACATAAATGCCGCCCGAATATTTTTATTCGGTGTATTTTTAAGGGCTCTTTGGCATATACAGGTAAAGGTCATGCTGCTGATAACGCTGTAGCATTGGGGCTGAATGATTATTCGCCTGCTGATTTAGTTGATCAGGAGGTAAATAAATTAATTGAGCGAATTTGGAAGAATGAATATATTTTAATAAATGGAAATCAAAAAATTAAATTTTCACCGGATAGTGATATAATTTTTGATAAAGGTGAATCACTTCAAGAACATCCAAACGGAATGATTTTCGAACTGACAGATCAATCCGGGGAAATAATTTTATCAGAAACATATTTTTCGATCGGTGGTGGATTTATCAAAACGCTTGATGAAATACATCAATTGGAAAAAACAACTTTATCGCAATCTGCTGTTGCTTATCCTTATCCATTTAATTCAGCAAACTCGATGCTGCAAATGTCTGTTGATAGTGGATTATCAATTTCAGATATGAAGCGAAGTAACGAAAATATAAATATATCTGATGACGAACTTAATCGTGAACTGGATGTAATTTGGTTGGCAATGCAAAATTGTGTTAAGAGTGGTTTATCATCCAAAGGGATTTTGCCAGGAAATATTAAACTATCCCGGCGTGCAAACGCGTTGTATGATCAACTTCAGGATTCTCCTGAAACCGCGAATTTAAATGATTGGTTGTGTGCATATGCTATGGCGGTAAGTGAAGAAAATGCTATGGGGCATACTGTTGTTACAGCACCAACCAATGGTGCTGCGGGTGTTATTCCGGCTGTTTTGTATTATTTTGTCACACATGAACACGGATCAATAGAACAAGTTCGGGAGTTTTTGCTTACAGCCGGAGCAATCTGTGGAATCATAAAACATAAAAGCTCAATCTCAGGTGCCGAAGTAGGATGCCAGGGCGAAATTGGTTCCGCGGCGTCTATGGCCGCAGCAGGTTTATGTGCAGTTCGCGGTGGAACATCTCAACAAGTAGAAAATGCCGCGGAAATTGCCCTTGAACATCATCTTGGGATGACATGTGATCCGGTTGACGGACTCGTACAAGTTCCATGTATTGAACGAAATTGTTTCAGTGCAATTAAAGCTTACACAGCTGCTTCGCTTGCTATGCGGGGTAACGGTCAACATTTTATGTCGTTAGATAATTGTATTGCTGCAATGAAACAAACAGGTTTGGAAATGTCTGAGAAATATAAAGAAACATCTCTCGGCGGACTTGCAGTAAGTATTATAGAATGTTGATTTGACATAATCGGACATCGATAATTAAATCCAATAGCCGATTTGACTTTTTAATTGTTTTTTGATATAATGTTAACAATAGTTGGAATTGTTTTAATATTTAAACCGTTTCGCCTGACTTTGGAAAATATAATTTATGATTAAAAATCTAAATATTTTAGTAATAGCAACAGTTGTTTGCTCATTTAATATTAATGCTGATCCATTGGTTGACAGTCCGGGAACATGGGCTTTATGGAATATGGAAACTTTAACTAATGTGGTTACAGAGGCAGAACCTCCCTGGCACATTCCTGATGATGACAGCATTTATCCCGGTCGTAATAACGATTTGATATTAGGCAATGATGAAAGTGTAATTATATCAGGTGGAGTTTATGGCAATGCGTTATATTTTGACGGTTCAAACAGGTATAGTTCGGAAACAATGCCTACAATAACCAGTTCAGGCAATTGGAATGAAATGATTATTAATCTTACTTTCAGTAGTGGCCGTCAAGACAAAGTGATTGTAAAGCCGACGAACATTGAATTTGAAAAAGTTCATGAGTAAAGGCTGATTGTAATGTTGCAATGCGACAAAAAAAGGCATAACTAATTATAATTAAATCTGTCAGTTTTACTTGACAGAATCATAACCAAAAACGAGGAAATAAAATGAAAAAAATTGGAATTCTAACTGTTATCATTGCATTGTTTTGCTCTGTTAACTCTTATGCGGCTGCTCCGGTTGACAGTATGGGTACATGGGCGCTATGGCATATGGATGCAAGAACAAACTGGGTCGATCCACCCGCCCTGCCGTGGTACGTTCATGATGATGCCTCCGCTAATCCTGGTCGTACTAATGATATGGCGATGGGAATTAATAGTGTTATTGCCCCAGACGGAGTTTATGGCAATTGTATTTATTTTGATGGAACTTCGAGAGCTATTTCTATAAATGGTTGGGATAATTCGGATACTTTTAACCTTGATTTCTATATTAAGCCTGAAGATATAGATAATGAAAATCAAAAACTTTTTGAAATCACACAAGCGCTTAGCGTAAGATTTAGCCGTAATAGCGCTTATACTCACGGACGAATTTTATTTTATATTTATGATGGTGGTGTTCCGTATTTAGTTACTTCAGGATGGGGAACATTGGATGTAATGACATCTCAATGGAATCATGTTACTACATGGGTAGATTATGATGGGAAATTTTGCGCTTTTCTTAACGGTGTTTCCGGAGAAACAAATTCAGTTTCGGGTATAGATGATGCGTATCCCACCGATCCGCGCGCATTTATCGGTGGCAGCCGTATTAACACAGATTTTTTTACCGGAAGTATTGATGAAATGAAAGTGAGTGTTATTCCTGAGCCAATGACATTTGCGTTGTTTGGTTTTGGAATTGCCGTAATGACTCTAAAACGAAAATAATAATATTGTTCAAAATGAACAATTAATTACAACGACTCATGACTATATTAGTCTGAGTTAATATTAACCTAAAAAGGAGGATTGGAAAATGAAAACAATCAAAAAAATCACTATCTTAACCGCTCTGTTGGCATTGATTTGCTCAGTAAGCTCTTTCGCTGCCGGACCGCCGTTTGACACTGCAGGAACATGGGCTTTATGGCACATGGATGCAAGAACAAACTGGGTTAGCCCGCCGGCTTTACCATGGTATGTCCATGATGATGCTTCCGCTAATCCGGGACGTACTAATGACTTGGCGATGTCTATTAATAATGCTATTGCCGGTGGCGGAGTTTACGGCAATTGTCTTTATTTTAACGGAGCTTCGAGAGCTATGTCTGTCAATGGTTGGGATAATCCTACAGCATTTTATTTTGAATGTTACATTAAGCCCGAAAGTTTTGATGATTTAGATCAAAGAATCTTTGAAATTACACAAGCAATTAGCATTAGATTTGCCCTTAACAGTGCAAAGACTCATGGCAGGGCTCTCTTTTATCATTATCAAAGTAGTGCTGCAATTCTTGCTAATACAGGTTGGGCAACCGCAGCAACATTATCTAATCAATGGCTTCATCTAACCGCTTCAATTGACCCTAGCGGAAATAAAACCATTACGCTGGAAAACACAACTGATGGAATCGCAACCGGTGCTGTTGTTGATCCTGCATACCCTGCAGATCCGCGCGCTTTTATCGGTGCCAGTCGTACTACCGGTTCTCCATTTACCGGCAATATTGATGAAATGAAAGTTAGTGCGATACCTGAACCAATGACATTTGCGTTATTTGGTATGGGTCTTATCGCGCTAATTATCAAGCGCAGATAATAGATTAAGTTCTAATGCCCTGTATTGTATTTAGCCTTATTTGCAATACAGGGCAATTTTTTAATATGAAATGAAGCTTTTAAAAATCATTAATATATTATTGACGGTATCGGTTTTGTCAAACGGTTTTGCAAACCCGCCGATTGACACTCCAGGTACTCTGGCTTTATGGCATATGGATGAAATAAACCCTCCGCCGATAATAACGTGGTTTGTTCAGGATGATGACAGCGTTAATTTAGGACGTTATAATGATTTACTAATATCTGCATCAGCTGATATTGTGCCGGGTGGGGTTTATGGTAATGCGCTGTATTTTGATGGCAGTAACAGTTTCAGTTCAACCAATAACTGGGTTAATGAGGACACGATTAAAATTGAGTTTGATTTTAAACCTGTCAATGTAAAAGATTTACAAAAACTTTTTGAGATAACATCCGCGATTAGTTTGAGATTTCAACTGAACAGTGGTCTTGAATTTGGACGGATTTTATTCTATGTTTATAATAGCGGAACTCCTATTTTAGTTAATTCAGGTTGGAAACCGCTGAGCGATATGACTAACAATTGGAATCATGTCGTTGCAATGGTTGAGTCAAACGGCAATTTTAGTGTTTCGCTTGACGGAACAACTGACGGAACAGGAACCGGGCTAAGTGGAATTGATAATGCATACATCAATGATGCCCGGTGCTTTGTTGGCGGAGACCGCTTAAATGGATATTTGTACAACGGTTATATTGATGAAGTAAAGATCAGCCACGATGTTCCGGAATATCCGCGTTTGCTTTTTTCCCCTGGTGATATAGCTCGGTTGAGAAATAAAGCACAGAGCGGTACAGCCAAGGAGATATATACATTAATGAAAAGTAAAGCCGATTCTTATCTTTCAATATCAACTAATCCTTATTATTTTGCTGATGCTACCGCGGGAAGATTATTATCACGACAACTTTTAACTCTTGGAATGACAGGATATGTTTCAGATGATACAAAATATATTAATAAAGCTATAGATATTCTTTGCGCTGCAATTAATCAAAGCGATGTTAATACATTCGTTGGGTTTAACGGGCATCTCGCCGTTGCTGATGCTGCTCGAGGTTATGCGATTGCTTATGACTGGTTGAGATCTTATATGACCGCCGGACAGATAAATACCGTTGAAGCTGAAATTTATCAGTTCGGTGAATGGCTGTATAATGAAATTAATACTACTTATGTCGGGGAAAATATCCCGCGACGATATGCAAGTAATCATAATTCCGGTACCGCGGGAGCTTTGGGTTTATGCGGTTTGACTCTCGGGTATAAGGCACCTACGGTCTGGATTAGTAGAGCAACTCACCAAATGACGAACTATTTTACATATTCTACCGATTCCACCGGCTGTGCTTATGAGGGAATGGGTTATCAGCTTTATGGATTTCAGGGAGCTATACCTTTTTCAGTGGCTTATGAAAGAGAAAAAGGAATAGATATATTTGAAGAAAAAATGAATCAAATCTCTCAATATTTTATGTGGCAGTTATTACCAACAGGATATGAAGGAATTTCTATAAACCAAAGTTCAAGAACATTAGTTCCCGCAGGCGGATTAACATATTTAATCTCAAAATATCAGGATAATATCGGCTTGTGGGGGTGGAAACGCTTTACAGGTGATACTTACGGATATACTTCCTGGGCAGGTACAGGTCCGTCTTTGCCTTATTCTTTCTTGTGGTATGATAATAATATGTTAACTATCGCCCCGAACACAAACAATGTTGGACAAAGCAAACTCTTTACAAGAGGACAGATATCTGCCAGAGACGGTTGGACTAACAATGACAGTCTTGTAACTTTTACTTCAGGTACTGGATGGGCGGGATGTTGGAATCACAGTGATGAAAACTCTTTTACCTTTGATGCTAAATCAGATCGCTTTGTTATTGATGCCGCATCCGGTTATACTGCTTCTACAAATCACAATACAATTGTTGTAGATAATATTGGACAAAACAACGATGGTCATGCAGGCTTAGTAATAGGTGAGATTGTAAGTTATTATGACTCTAATGATTATGTGTATATTTACGGTGACGCTACCGCTGCATATAATGTTAAAGCTGATGCCATTAGGGCAAAAAGACAGTTGCTGTATGTTAGAGCGCCACAACCTTATGTTGTAGTTGCCGATGATTTTGCGGTAGATGATTACAGTTCTCATAATTATACTTTCTTATTGCATACCGCGCCGCAAAACAGTATTATTATAAGCAATAACACCACTACAATTACAGGCGGAAACGCCGGTTCGCAATGTTATATTGAAAGTATCTGGCCAACTGGAGTTTCCATAACTGAA
Source organism: Chlamydiota bacterium (assembly GCA_030596365.1). Taxonomy (GTDB): domain Bacteria; phylum Auribacterota; class UBA3054; order UBA3054; family B51-G9; genus B51-G9. Next base: position 12,391 of record JAUVKG010000023.1, read on the forward strand.
ACACCTTTATCGGGTACTGTTACAAGTATTTATAAAGAACTGAAAATTAATACATACGCAAGAACTCCCGATTTTATTAACCTGCTTGTTGCTGCGGGAAACTCGGAATCAATGCCGGTTATAACCAAAACCGGCAATTGGAGCGAAATGATTATTAATATTTTATTCAGTAGTGGCCGGGAAGATAAAATAACTGTAACGCCAACGAATATTAAATTTGAAAAAATTAATGAATAACTATGATGAGTAATTATTAATGAAAACAACAATATTTATTTTTTTATTTTTCTTAACTTGCTGTATGACTTCTATAGCCAAAGAACATCCTTTTCTTTTCATAAATAAAAAAAATATCGCGCATGCTAAACAAGCGATAAAGGAAAGTCCTGAATTTGCTAAAATAGCAAAACAAATTATTACTAAAGCAAAAAGAGCGGATATAAATTCTCTGCCTAAACTTGAAACTAAATGGTGGAAAAAAGAAAAGCAAAAAGAATATACAAAAATTAATAATGCTATTTTACTTAAAAATACTCATATATATTTTAAAACTTATGGCTTGATGGCTAAAAATCTCGCTTATGCTCATTTATTAAAACCAAATGAAGGCTTTGATAAAAAAGCTGTAGAGATTTTGATGATACAAGCTGAACATCCTTGCGAGTTCAACAATGTTGGTTCAGGATTATATTATGCCCGACCAAATTTATATTCTCTTGAAGCTTATGATATTTTATATGATTCATTTACTCCTGAACAGCATAAAAAAATTGACGCTTATTTTATGCGCGTGCTTAAAGCAATTAAAAGAAGTCATAAATATTGGATAAAAAATACCCCGGGGGGACCTCTTAATAACCATTATATTAATCATAAAGTCGGTATGGCGGCAATTGGACTCTTTTATAATAAACCTGAATTGGTTAAAGATGCCATTTACAGTATTTATGGGTTCGATTATTGTCTGCGTCTTGGTTTTAGCGATGGCGGAATTTGGAAAGAAGGTTCCCTGGCTTATCATTTTACGCAAGTTGAAGCTATGTTAAAGCTTGCGGAATTAACTCATAATGCCGGCTATCCGATAGATCTTTATGATTATGTTTCACCTGACGGCAGAAACATAAAACAATGTTATGATGTTATGATTAAGTTGTTATTGCCTAACACTGAAGTTCCGGCGATAGGTGATGGATATGGAAGTAAACGTAAACTTCCATCTTCAACTTATGAACTTCTTTATTCCCGTTATAAAGATCCTGATTTTGCATGGGTAATAGAAAAATATGGAAACCGTGGTGCTGAAGCATTATTCCACGGAGTTATAAATTTGCCGAAAGTCTCTCCGCCTGAAATGAAAACTACTATGTGGTTCGAATACGGTTTGGCTGCTTTACGAACCAACGAAGGCACAAATTACTGGAATGGCAACGGATGGAATTTGATGGCTTCTTTCGGTAATAATTTTATTCACCACCATGCAGATAAACTTTCTATTTTGATTTTTGGTGATGAACATCTTTGGATGCCGGATGCTGAAGCAAAAATAAATGATCCCGCAAAATTCAGCTCGGATATTAATCAACATTTCAATTGGGCGACTCTAAGTCATAATACCATTTTAATTGATATGAATAATCAATTCAGATCTCCCAAAAGACCTATGGATTTAATTGAGTTTGAAAACCTGGGCAAAGTTAAAAGAATAACTGTTGCGGATTTGAATGAACAACTCTACTCCGGTGTGAAGCAACTTCGGACTTGTATTGTTCAGGACGATTATATTTTAGATGTTTTTCAGGTTGATTGCGATAAAACAAGAGATATTTCCTGGATTACACATATTGACGGTGAATCAATCTCTTCTTCATGTAACAATTGGAAATCTTTTAACCTTCCGGAAAATAAAACCTGGAGTTATATCAAAAATTCTCAAATATCATCAAACACAGTTAAAATGTTTGAAGAAAATTTTGAACACAAAAATAAAAAATTTAAACTACAAGTCTATACTGATAGTAATGCAAAAATTGTCCGATGCGGTTATCCGCGCTCAGACCGTGGTTTAGAATTCATACCAATGCGGCTAATAAAAATAAAAGGTAAGAAAGCTATATTTGTCGCGCTATATCGTAAGGGCAAGAGTTGTGATATACCGATAAAAGTTAATTTTAAAAGAGATCCGACAAAAAACATTTTTGTTTACTTAAATAAGAATGGTAAAACTGCTGTGCATCGCATTCCGGATATTGAGTTTATTAATCAAATGCACTAATAAACAAATAAATTAAGTTTCGATGACATTAAAAATTATTAAAAAAAGAGAACTAATCGTTTTATCGATTATTCTTATCCTTGCGATAACAACGCAAGCGGTTAATGGTCTCACCAAAAAGAAAACTGATAAATCAGTTCAATCATCCATTAAAAAAATTGCGTTGGCGCCAACTCAAAACATCCTGGTGGATGATGATGTTTGGCCTTATTTTAATTGGGCTGCATTTGACCAGGATAAAATTGTCAGTTACGGAAATTATCAATATTCTATCTACTGGGATGCCGATACGGTTCTTGTTATTGTACGTCGGAATCTGAAAGATAATTCTA
>JAUVKG010000315.1 GCA_030596365.1 Chlamydiota bacterium
CCTTTTTGCAGGACGATTTAATTGCAGGACGATTATTTTAAAAGATTTAAATTCTAAATTTATTTTATACTCAAAATTAATTTCCTTTTTGCAGGACGATTTAATTGCAGGACGATTATTTTAAAAGATTTAAATTCTAAATTTATTTTATACTCAAAATTAATTTCCTTTTTGCAGGACGATTTAATTGCAGGACGATTAAAAAAACTTGGCTAAGAACCTAAAATCAAAAACCCGGACTATAAATTCATCGCGAAGAGATGAATTTTCTCCGAGCGCCTGCAAATTATCTTCCCCGGCATGGCAGTAATTTAATTTTCGTATTCGCGGAACCGGTTATTTCATTATTGACATCAATTAAATCAACATTAATTTTATATATTCCGGAATTAAAATCATTCAATTTCAAATATGTTTTCTGACGCGGAACAGTTTGTTTTGACGCAATTGTAGAGTATTCTTTTTTATCATCTCCAATGATTTTAAATTTTAATTTACTCTTCCTTAAAAGTTTTCTATCCCCATCCCATTCGATTTCCATAGTAATGAAATCTTCTTTTGCAAAAGCGAAAGCGTCTGAAGAAATAATTTTAAGCGGCTGTTTTTTTATTGGAGGAATTAATATTTCAACAATTTTATCTGCACCATCGAGTTTTATATGAGCAAACTTTAACTTGTTCTTTGAAAATGTTTTCCAGGCAAAAATATTATCAATATTTTTACGGCAAATGTTCAGCCCGAAGTCAGAACTGTGAGTTAAGCAACTCATCAGTGGAACAGCAAACTCAACGCTCCACCAATCGTCATTTTTTGTCGATTGAACGTTAATATTTTGCTTCCATAATTTACCGTCACTTTTAACACCTTTTACCTCTCCGGCAAAATTAACGGAAAGTTTATTCCATATTTTGTTTTCGTTTCCCGGTTTGATATACAGCTCAACTGAATCACTTTTCATATTAAGTTTCTTATTTTTGTAACAAGTCACCTGGATATAAAAGTTAGAGTCATACCAACCTATTTGTGCTTCTGTCTGAGCATCTGCATTTTTTCCCGATGTTTTTGAAAAGCGTTTAACTTTAAGAGAATTTCTCCATTCATTTCCATCAATCTTGCCATTAATTTCCGGTATTGAAAGTAATTCACGAACAGAGTAAACAGTATCCTTATTTTTCTTTTTAGCTTTCCCTCTGGAAAGAGGAATAGAAATACTTTCAATAAAAGTTACTTTTGACTGTAATGAAGTTGATACATTAACATTATTAGAATAAACACTGCATAATTCCATCAAATTCATAATATCATGGGCAAGCATTGAGCGCGCGCGATTATAATCTTTAGCAGTCCATCCGTTTGGCAATTCCTGTTCACCCGTAACAAAAGCGACTGCGTTAGTGTCATAAGTTTTGCCAATAAGATTCACCTGTTCTTTTGTAAGCATTCCGGTCCATTTTGACGCAATGTTAAGTGGCGGAGTTGTTTTCAGAGAAGCGATCAGATAATTAATATCATCTTCATATTTCTTGATTTCCGATGACTGAGAATTTTGTTTTTTTGCTTTGCTAAGCCAACTTTTCAGAATGTTAAAATAATCAAAATCATTGTTTCCAATGTTCGCTGCATAATGAGCAACAGACATTTCATTTGAGGAAAATGTGCTTATCCTGTCACCAACATTGCGGTCGAAATCATCATAAGCGTCCCCGAGAATAATCTGCGGTAAAAATTTAACAATATTATTACTTCCACCCGCTACTTTAAAAAAACCTGATGCATAACGATTAATTTCGGGTTTTGTGTTTTCCTGATCGCAATTCAAAACGACGCTATTACTCAGCGCCTTTTCATTTATAGTAAAAGGAAACACGCAAAGCGAAACCGGAATGAGGTTTTCATTTGTAACAGCACCGGTTATTGTTTCAAAAATTATATTCGCGTTATAGGTTCCCGAGGTCGCCGTTTCAGGAATTTTTAAGGTCAACATAAATGTTTGTGATGTTCGTGCGCGGAGATTAGTAAAACAGTTGCCGTTTTCAATATACATCGGCATATTCTCGACGTAGAATTTTGAATCATAGGACAATCTTTTATCCAAACATTTAACCTTCCCGACAGAAGTAATCAATGAAAGAATGTTTGTTTGTTTTGAAATAAATTCAGAAAGTTTTATAGAAACTTGATTTTGTTTTTTATGTGTTCTGAAAGAAAAAGCGTAATTAATTGTTTCGTCTTTCGCAGCGAAGAGTTTTACTCTTTTTATTTTTTCAAATGACAAAGGAACTGTATTTTTAAAAATTTGCCCCAAAATGCCGCGCGAAAAAAAGAAATTACCGGTTTGAAAAGATTCATCCGCCAAGTCAAGAAACGCTATTTTTTTGAATGGTGAGTAAGAAGATTTTTCAGTTCTGAAATCATCGAAATAAATAGAAATATTTTTTGTAGAATTAGTTATATAAAATTGATAACCGGAAATCCTGTCAATATTTTTCCTTACAAGCGCAAAAGGTATTTCTACAGTCGTGTTTTTATATTTAATCAGCTTAGTTGAGGCTTCTGTAATTTTGTTTGACGCAAAGAATATCTTGTAAAAAAGAATTATGTCGCTGCCTGATCTGTTATAAGCATCAAACAACAATGACTCCTCGATTTTTTTGTCAACTGACAGAACAGGCAGAAAAAAGTTTCTTACTACATCCGGATAATTTGTATTGAAAGATAGTTTTACGGAAAATTTACCATCGGTATAATACTCATTTGTTCGTTCAATTTTACAATATTTATCAACACCGAAAAGAATGCCTGAAGGTGTTTCAAATGAGTCTATGTGATTTGTAGCTTGTGCTGGATAATTAATAGCCGATAGAATTATCAGCGCGGCGAAAAGAAAGTATTTAGTATTTGCTTTCATGGTTTTTAAATCTTAAGGATTTAAAAAAGTTATTACATTTCTCTGTGTTTTGTTTTGACTCTTTTTGTTGCTCAATGCGACAATAAATTATACTTCTAAATAATTATACTGTCAAGCGAACGTTTTGGGACATGATGAATATTTTTTATATCGCGCCAATATTTTATATCATCCGCTGATTTCATTTCATCAATCTGTACTGTTTCTACAGGTTTTCCCAAAGCTATGACAAGCTGTATTTCATATTGCGAGTCAATATTAAGTGTGTCAGCAAGTCTATTTTTTTGAATGGAACCAATCATACAACCGCCCAATCCTTTTTCTGTGGCTCCGAGCAAAATGCTTTGCGCGGCAATACCGCAATCGCAACTGAATTCGTTTTTTATGCTTTTATCGCCTAGAATAATTATATAAGCTGATGGTCTTTCTTTTTCAATCGGACCATCCCAGTCTTTTAGATAACCTGCCCAGGCAAGGCACGGGAAAATTTTAGTGTTAGTCACAGGAGAACCAGAGACAATAAATTTTAGCGGTTGTAAATTTGCTCCGGAAGGAGAAAGTCGTGCAAAGTCTATCAATTCTCTTAATGTATCAAGAGGAACAGAGAAAGAATTATCAAATCTTCTATAGCTTCTGTTTTTTTTAATAAGGTCTTTAATCATATCGCTTTGGTATTTTTTGTTTAGTGTCGCTGGGAGGAAATTCATCCCGATCCATCGGGATGAATTTAGTATTTACTCCATCACTCCATTATTCGATAAACTCCCCTCCTTGTCGAGGAGGGGTGCCTGAAAGACGGGGTGGTTCTTCACTTCATAATTCGATGTTCCATGTTGGATATTCGATGTTCCATCAATTCAAAACAAAATCCCCCTGCCCCACTCCCGATGGAATAACCGGGATGTTCCACTTTACAAAAGGGGGAATCAATCCATTATTTAGGACGCTGAGGAACCCAGCATTCGCGGGTCGCGGCAGCGTCCCTCCATTAATCCATCATTCCATTAATCCAATAATCCATGCCGCACTGGGAAGTGCGGCTTACTCCATCA
>JAUVKG010000156.1 GCA_030596365.1 Chlamydiota bacterium
GTAGAAGTAGTATAGTGTGGATCGCCATTATTAAATCCCTGATTTGTAAGAATACCTGTTCCTATAAATTCATGAGCATTAATTGTAACATCATCTCCGCTAAGATTCACAAGATGTGTGTATTCTTCTGTCGGGTCAATCAAAGAATCAGTATCGCTTGTCCACGGATGAACTGTAATAACATTAGTGACAACATGGCTGATTTTTAAATTATCAACCAAACTTGACGAAGTACCCGTTTCATTATAATTATACATAGTAACATAATTTTTTTCGAATCCACCACCCAGTGTATAAGAATATTTATTGAATGAGTTATTGTTTACCATGGGCATTTCATTAACAAAAACAGAACAATAAGCATCTTCTCCTTCACCAAATTCATCTGTTGATGTAGTTATTAAAACATGGAATTCCTGCGCTGCGGGAATGGCATTAGCTTCAGAATGAAGTAGTGTTACACCATCATAAAATTGAAATGTTCCATCTGCAAGGAAAAGAGCGCCAAGACCAGTGCTGTTTTCAGGCAAAAGACTGGCTTGATTGTCATTGCCAAGCGATAATGACAGCCAGTCAGTTGACGCATCGAAATTATGCAGCTTTACGTCAAATTCTATGTTGAATCTGTCGGAACTTTCAAAACTCATTAACGGCGAACAGCCCGAGTTTTGGCCGAGTAATAATTCACCCGGATTGCTTGAACTACTGCCGATTTCCGTTGTTCCGGAAACAATATAATTTAGCGGAGTTGCATTTCCGGATTGTCTTCCTGCGGCATTGCAGTCAAGATTAATGTCGCCATTGCCGATAACATTGAAACTGTCTTTAAAAACGCCGGGTAGTGCAGCTCCTTGAACGCATACAAATTGTTTATTGTCAGCCCATGCGCTCCAGGTATTTTTGTCATTTTTATAACGAACGCGCCAGAAATTAGTTCCATCAGGAATGCTGTTTCGCGATGCAAAAATAGAAGTAACCGGTGGACCGTTTTCTCCGGTATCCCATATAACAGATGAAAAACCGCTGTCGGTGGAAACTTGCCAATGGCTTGATTCAAAAGCAAATCCACTTCCATCATTATAAGAACTTGCTGTGAATTCTACAGGTGAAGTAACTACAATACCATCAGGTGAAATAGCAACCGGGGTGTCCGGAGGTGTGCTTTTTGTAAAACCAAGAGCTGACCCTGTAACTGCGCTGAAACCTCCTGTATTTGCCGCAGCAACCCAGTAATAATAATATTGAGCTGCAGCTGCAGATAAATCATCGTAATAGTCAGTTGTGACTTCCCGGGAAATATTAGTCGCAGATATATCATCGGAGTCAGCACGGTAAACAATATAAGATTGCGCTCCGGCAACGATTGACCAGTAAACATGAACTTTATCGGGATAAGCACCTTTTGTTGCAGAAATAGTTTCAGGTGCATCAGGCGCAATCACTTCGTTGCAAAACGCGTACCAGTTCCATGCAGGAGTGTTTGTCGTAAGCGGGGTAGTTGAGAACGAAAAAGTGCTGTTGGAAGGTGCGGTATATTTACAAGTCAAAAGCTGACCATTGTTGTTCCCGAATTCATCCTGATCAATAAGCGGAAAACCAATTCCGCTGCTTGTTGCAAAATAAGATTTGCGATCGCCGGCTGATTCAGAGCCAACGCTAAAAAGAGAAAGCTGATAATTCAGTCCCGGAATAAGATCGGAAATAACAAGTGCACCGGCATTACTGGAAACAACTGATTCCATGTAATTCGAGACAAGTTGAACGCTTGTGGGAGAAATATTCGGACTTGATGATGCAATCGGTCCGGTAAGCGGAATAGAACTTGCCGTTTTAATTTCCCAACCATTGCCGAACATATTTGAAGCAGAACCTTCAAAAATAACTCCGTTGATATTAGCATCAGTTATATCGCCAAAACTAACTGCATGAGTATAAATTTTAGAAGAATCAATTCCGGAATTAATATCACTTGTCCAGGATGCTGTATTTATTGTGTTGCTCGCTAAAGTGGAAAGTATGAAATTGTCAATCGTCATGGGATATAAAGCAGGATCAGTATTGCCATTTTCAAAAACAATAAAATTATTGGTTGGCGGGATAGCAAGAGTATGAATAAATTTGCTTTCGGTTGCAGTGACGTTCAAAGGATATGCAACATCGTTTAAGAAAAGAGCAACACTGCAGCCGCCTGTGGGTGGGAATCCCGACTGTAAAACACAGACTTTTACATTAACAACAGTATTTGATTCAGTAAACAATCCCGGAGCAGGATAAACCTGTAAAAGGCTTATTCCATTTTCACTTAACGCATAAACGCTTTGACCAAGATATTTCCCCAAAACAACTTCCATTCCCCAGGGGTGCGACCAACCGGCATTTGCCATATCTTTCCCAAAACCAATAGAGAAAAAATGAGTATCAATATTAGTTACTATATCAAGGTCAAATTCAATGCTGAAGTCGCCATATTCAGTAAAATTCTTGCCTGGAGATACAGTGCAATGACCACCAAGTAAAGCTTTACCGGCATAAGGTCCCGCGTTAGTTAATGATGGAGGAGGTGTACCGTTGGGATTCAACCACCAGGAATAACCCAGAGTGGAAAAAGTTCCGGATTGTCTGCCTGGAGCGTCAATATTCGTATTTAAATCCCCGATTGCGTTGGCATTAAAATTATCCGAAAAAAGGATTTCAGCATTAAGTGAAGCAGTTATAGAAATTATTAATGCTAGAAGAATTGCCGGCAGTTGTTTGGTCATTTTCATTTTTGAGATCTCCAATTGTTGTTAGTTATATAATATTATAACATATTTTCCGCATTTTTATTTGGTAGGAGAAAATTAATCCCGAGATGCTAAAGCTCTCGGGATTAATTTAAAATTTTAAATTCGTTCCAATGTATTCACTATCGGAACTAATTTTCTCCCGTAGATAATAAATGATAAATAATAAATATCATAGCGATAGCGAAGATCCCGACCCCAAAGGGCGTCGGGAATAAATAATCGTTAGACATTCGACCCGAGCATACGCCGGGCACGCATTCGACGTTTGACAATAATCCATAATTCCAATATTCCCTAACGAAGTAACGTGTTGCGCTACTAATTATGGGTTGCTCGAAAAGGTTGGTACGTCATTTCGACCCGAAATGACAGCTAAGTAAAAATAACATTGCAGAAATCCCGCATCAAAATTCTTGCTAAACAAGTACTTTGGGGTCCAAAGTACGTACTTTTTTGCACAAACTATTAATAAATTTAAACAGAACAATTAACAGCAGTTCACGTATAAAATTAAGATCAATTTCTTTATTTATAGAATCTTTTTTTATTAATTAATTCAATGGTTCTGCTGTTAATGGTTCTGTTTAAATTGTTTATTAAAAAAATGTGTTTGTATTTAATGATGAACGTGGATACAGCGTTACTTCGTTGCCTGCACCCCATAAATTATTCCCGCTCTTTCTTCAAATAATAAATAATAAATGATAAATAATAAATGATAAATAGAAACGGCTCAGGTATACCGGAAGCTGTTAGCGTAACTTGAGAATTGCCGCCGCTGCCTGTCAGTGTAATGACATTTGTATAATCTCTTTCTTCAATAGGTGAGAAAATTACAGAAATATCAGCGTTTGTTCCCGGAACAGCATAATACCAGTTTGTGGAAAGGCTGAATGGCTCTTCAATTCCGCTGATAATTCCGTCAACGATTCCACCGCCTATATTAGCTATTTCCAGCGGTAAAGTTTGCAAGGCAGTTTCACCGAAAGCAAGCATATTGTCAACATATAACTTCGGTTCCTGCGTGCCGGTTTTAATATTCGCGAAGCCGGAAACATGGTAAGCGTAAGTTTCTGTGCCGTTAATAGAAAGAGTAAACGTTCCTTTTTTTGAAGCGATATAATCATATTGAATGATAATCCCCCCGCCTTCGCCGTATTCATCCATATCTACGGTCTCAGTAACATTGCCTGCGGAACTTGAAAAAGTAGCAACTCGGCTGCCATCCTCAAATCCCTGACAATAAACAAACATTGTATTGGAAGAATTAGGTGTAAGACCGAACAATTGAATAGCCATGGATCCTCTTCCACTTAAAACAAAATGTTTAGCGAGATCTTCACTTGTACCGGAAATCTTACTCGTTGGCGGAGATAGATGATAAAATCCCAACCAGTTGTGAGATGTTATAATCGCCCAATTAGTTTTAGTGATTTCCGGCGCGCCATTTGCATATGCGCAGAAATCATCAGGAGGACAGTTCGTGAGAAATCCCGTTCCGATAAACATATGGCTGTTGATTTCAACATCATCTCCGTTAAGATTTACGAGATGCGTATATTCTTTTAACGAATCAATTTGAGAACTTGCGTTATCAGTCCATTCATGTTCGGTAAGTTGTGCAGAGGTTTCTTCAATAGAAAAATTATCTACAAGACTTGGTTTGTTACCCGCACCGCTGCTGAAAAGAGTAATGTAATTTTTCGCAAAACCACCTGATAAAGTGTATGAAAAATTTCTTGGATCGCCTTCCCCAATTACCATTGGACGCCCATTAACAAAAACTGAACAAATAGCAGGATCACCAGTATTAAATTCTTCCGTTGAAGCGGTAATCTCAACATGAAAAGGACCGTTGGACGGAACATCCCAGGAAGTACCAAGAAGAGTTTCGCCTTCATAAAATTGAAATCCTGTATGCGCGAAAAATAATGCGCCGAGACCTGAAGAACTTATTGGCAATAAAATGTTGTTGGCATCTTTTCCAAATGCGCACGAAAGCCAATCGCCCGAACCGTCAAACAAATGTGGTTCAGCGTCAAATTCTATTTTGAAATTCGGTGAACTTTCAAGACTGGCAATAGGGGAGCATCCGGCGTTTTGTCCAAGCATAAGTTTTCCGGGATACGTGGCAAATCCTCCTATTTCTGTCGTGCCGGAAACTGTGTAAGCAAGTGGTGAAACTGTGCCGCTCTGCCTGCCAAACACTGCATAATCTGTGTTCACGTCTCCGGTTGGCAAAACATTAAAATTGTCTTTGAAAATTCCTGATTGTTGTTCGCCGGCCACGCAGATAAACTGATTGCTGTTTGACCAATCGCTCCAGGTATTTTTATCATTCATATACCTTACTCGCCAGAAATTTGTACCTGAATAAACTTTATTTTGCGGTGCAAAAACAAAATTAGTTGGCGGAGCCGTTTCGCCGCTATCCCACTTCAAAGGAGAAAAACCAGGGCTTTCGGAAACCTGCCACTGGCTTGCTTCAAAGGCAAAGCCGCCGTTATCATTATATTCGCTTGCAACAAATTTCACCGGTGAAGTGACTATATTCAGTGAATCCGGAGAAATAGCATTAGGAGCATCCGGAGGAGTTTCACTTTGCGTAAATCCATAAGCAGGACCGGTAAGTGCGCTGCTGCCTCCTGTATTGCAAGCCTGCACCCAATAATAATAATCCTGAGCATAAGTAATAGCCGGAACAACATCGTCATAAGAATTTAAGACAAGCTGGATGCCAAAATTTGTCGATGATATATCAGAAGATTCAGCGCGGTAAAGAACATAATATTCCGTGCCTTCAACTGTATCCCACACTACTTCAATTTTGTTCGAGTAAATTCCCTCGGTTGCGGAAATCATAGCGGGAGCATCAGGTGGTAAAACTTCATTACAGAAAGCATACCAGTTCCATGAAGGAGCAGTTGGGGTAATCGGAGTAGTTGAAATGGAAAAAGTCCCATCGTCAGAAGACGTATATTCGTAAGTTAAAAGCTGACCGCCATTGTCTCCGAATTCGTCCTGATCTATGATCGGGAATTTTATACCATCACTTGTGGAAATATAGGAGGACCGTCCTCCGGCAGCTTCAAAGCCGAAATTGTAAAGTGAAATTTTATAATTCAGACCCGGAGCAAGCCCGGAAATAAAAAGCCCGCCTGCACTGTCGGAGTCGGCTGCTTTAATAAAATTTGAAACTAGACCCAGGCTCGCACCGGAAACAGATGGGTTTTTCCCTTCTCCGTAAGAAGAAACAGGGCCGGTGAGAGACGTGGTAGAAGCGGAAATTAATTTCCAGTTGCTGCCATATAAATTCGATTCAGAACCCGTGAAAGTCAAACCGTTAATAACTGTATCTCCAAACTCACCGAAATTTATCGCGTGAGTATAAATTTTTGAACTGCTAATTCCTGAACTGCTGTCATCTGACCAGGCTGCCGTGCCAACGGTACTGTCAGATAAAGTAGCGATTTTAAAATTATCAATAGCAATAACAGGATCAAGAACGCCGCCGTCATCATAAGGAGGATTTTGATTTATTACAATATAATTGTTAGTAGGTTTGGAAGTTATAATATGAGAAAAAACCGATCCGGCACCGTTTGTGTAAGCCGGATAAGGTATTCCGTTTAGAAAAAGCGAAAATCGCCAGTAATTTGTAGCCGGAAATATATCGTTTAAAACACATATCTTTACCCTGATAGTCGGATTAGTTTCATACGCAAGCTCCGGAAATTGATAATAACCTTTTGTTGGACCGGTGATC
>JAUVKG010000001.1 GCA_030596365.1 Chlamydiota bacterium
AATCTTTTTTACACGAATTGACTGTTTCACTTTATAAGCAATTGTATGTTCACGTCCGCCGCCGCCAATAATTAAGACATTCATATTAGTTAATAGTTAATAGTTAATAGTTAATAGTTAATAGTTAATAGTTAATAGTTATTAGTTAATGGTTAATAGTTATCTGTTAATAGCTTGCCCAGCCATAGGCGGGGTTAATTGTCGAAGATCCGCCGAGGCGGAATATCAGTTATATATTTCTTTTGTATACTCTTTTTTATTATACAATAAATGAGAGAAAATATCCATAACATTATGCAGGAGATATCCGATTTTTTTTGTAAGTAGCGTGATATAGGCTGATTTGCGAAATTGGTTGAAGGTGCTTTGAAATTACTGCCCACGGAACATTGGGAATCCGGTGTATGCCCGGACACAGACTACACGGAAATTTTAAATAATAACTATTTAAACCTTAATATTTACGAACGTTTACAATATAAATAAAATTCTTTATCCGTGTAATTCCGTGTTTTCCGTGGGCAATAAAAAAAAATACAACCTGTTCCGAGCACATTATCGCGCATTGAAAAAGGTTTGTTTATATGGTACAATTCAATAATGATTAACCCCGCCTATGGCTGGGCAAGCTATTAACTAATAACGCCACGCGAATCGCGTGGTAAAATTTATACTTAATATGAAAAAGATTATTGCTGGAATTGTATTATTATTTATTGCAGCAGTGCTGATAACACCTCTTTTTGTAGGCATTGCTGCAGAAAAGCAAATTAACAAACAGATTGACAAAATATCACTGGCATCAGATGTTACAATTTCAAACGTTTATAAACGAAATTGGTTTTCATCAAACGCGGAAATATCATTTGATTTGTCGCAAATTCTTTCCGCATACGGTTTACTCCGGCTTGACACGATGCCTGTTTTTGGAAAGACAATGGTAAAAACACGATCAGAGATCATTCATGGACCGTTTCCTTTAAAACGTTTTTATCCTAAACAGCCGTTGACAGTTCCATTACTTGGTGTAACAAAAAATGTAACAAAGATTATTTTCCCCACGAATGTGTTAAATTTCACGCCGACCATAACAACTTATACGTCAATCTATCCTAACGGCAGCGGCAGCGGAGCATTTACAATACCAAAGGCAAATTATCAGTTTAGTGATGCGGATAATTTATTAAAGTGCAGTGAAATAGATGGTGAGATAAGTTTTTCGTCTGATATGTCGAAATTATTTTTTGTTTTTAACGCTCCAAATATTTTTTTAAAACGTCTTGATAACGAATTTGAAGTTAACGGTTTGAAATGTTCGTGGCGTAATGATAGAGAAACAGCGGGAATACAATCCGGAGATTTTAAATTAACATTCGACAATATTATCTTCGGTAAAACCAAAATTAATAATTGCACATTTTCGAATTTCAGAAAAGAGGAAGGGAGCAATTTATTTTTTAACACAAGCATATCAATTAAATCTTTTAAAGATGACAATACCGGTTTGGGTCCTGTTAAAATTGAATTATCGGGTGAAAATATTAAAAAGAGCGTTTATAAACAACTAACTTCTTTATTAAGCAATATCAATAACGATTCAGAAAATCAATTTGCACGTGTTTTGATGATGACACAGATTATAGGATTACTGCCTGAATTACTGTCGGAATCACCTGAAATTAATTTGAAAAAAATTGAAATCGGAACTCCCGACGGCAAAGTGTCCATTAATGCGAGCATCAAAGCGGACAAAACGAAATTAATTAATCCGAATGATTTGAAAGAGATCATAAAATCTATAACCGCTGGTTTTTCTATGGTAATACCGAATTCCATAGCGGAGAAATACATTTTTAACAATAAAAATCCGCGTTATATCATGCTGCAAAACATGATGATTGAAGATAGCGTTAATTACACACTGGATTTAGAATATAAAGACTCGCAATTTTTTGTAAACGGGGAACCGTTTTCGCCATCACAAAACTAAAAAGATTTTTACAATAAAAATTGAAAAAGTTCGTCATAAGCATAATGTAAAAAATAATTATTGAACGGTAAGAAAATGAATTAAGAATAGCCACGAAGACACAAAGGCTCAAAGAAGAAAAATATTACAAAATCATTAAAAGGAAATTTTTAAAAGTGCGTAGTCAAGTAGTGAGTGGTTTGTCCGACTTTTGACCTTTAGACCTTGAACGTGAGTACAGCGTTACTTCGTTAGGACTTTCGACTAATAAATTAACTTAGTGTCTTAGAGTCTTAGTGGCGATAATTAAAAATATATTTGTCAAAATAATTAATGTCAAAATGATAAGAAAAATTATATGAAAAAAGTATTAATAAGCTTATTGGTTTTATTCTCAGGTATGGCTTGCGCAATGAGTATTACAAATGACTATGCAGGGATGAAAGTCATTTATAGCGGGGTTCGAGGGCAAATGAAGATCTACAACTCTCTTGCAAATAACAGATGGAACATAGAACTTACCGATTTGCCGGATCCATCCATAGTTACCGGAGAATCAAAAAGTCGATTGCTGATAAAAAAGAAATTTAATGACCCTAATACAGTTATGATTGAAAGCATAACAGCTGACGGGCCGATGCAAAGTATAACAGTAAATTTTCCGCCGGGAAATCGTAAGGCCTGCTTCGTTAGAAATATTGCTGTTAATGGTTTTGTAAATAATATTAAAATTACGGGAGGGGATTTGGGGGATTTTGAAGGTCCGGACGGGATAGTTTACATTAAAGGTGATGTAGGCACGCTTAAAGTTGACGGTAAAAAATATAATGTTAAAAATTCAAAAGAAAGTCAGTTCTGGGGCGGAAATATTTGGGCGGATATTATTGTTACCGGCGGAGTAAAAAAATTACAGGTTAAAGGCGGAAATATTCATTATGATAATAACGGCGGCTCTTTTGGTAAACTTTCATTCGGTGGATATGTGAATCTGATCGCCGCCGATGGCGTTACAGTAAAAACCGACCGTGCAGATAAGTACAGCAAAGTAATTTTTGGAGGAGGAATCAATTCAGAGATTAACGGACACGATTATCAAATAAAACAAATCAGAGCTAAAGGCGGAACGATTTCGTCCAGCGATATTAAATGCAGGCAAATTAAAAAGCTGACTGTTCTCGGTCAGAAAGCGGAAAATCCGCAGCCGATTATTCCTGAAGGCGATCAGGGAATTATAGATACTTATGTCAGAACAACGGCTGATACAAACTCTAATTTATGCAGTCTTGATAAGGTTCTGGTAAAGAACGGACAGGTTAAAAACAGCCTTTTTGCCGTAAAAGGTGACGCGAAAAGCATCACACTGAACGGAGAAATTTCAAGCATAAAAGGGAATGTTGAAAATACAGTTGTTCGCGCGGGATTTGACGGTAGTTTAAATTATAACAATCCACCAAACATTACACCGCAAAGTTTTATAACTACAATCTTTGCCAATACCGAATTGGTAATCCCTTTTATAGTAGCTACAGAAGATTTATCAGAAGAATTGACTGTTTCAATTCGTCAACGCGGTGCGGCAATTGACGCGGTAATTTCTAATTACAACGGTCAAACTTTCAGTGGAACAAACAGATGGAATATTAACAAACCAATTGAAGCCGGTATGTTTGTATGGACCGGTTCTCCATTAGCCGCGGGAAAAAACTCAAATATTATTGTACGTGTTCGTGATAATTCCGTACCTAATTTATATGCAGATATGATGTTGACAATTAACGTTTTTACAAATAACGCGTTGCCGGAAATTTTTCTATATCCGGATGACTCAACACGTTTATACAGTCTTGAAGACGTCAATGATCTTTCCTGGACAGTTACTGTTTATGATGTTAATTATGAGGAAGAACTGACACTTTCTCACAGCGGACTTGACATTGAAATAGATCAACTTGATAATTGGATTTACTACGCCCGTGCAATTAATCCAACAGTTGGCTGGTATTCAAACGTTACTTTCACAGTTACTGACAGTGAAGGTCTTCAAAACCACGCAATTATAGATGTTATTGTATTAAGTAATAACCCTCCGGCAGTAACCACTTCATTATCTAATAATACTGTTGTTTGTGCTGTGAGTAATCTGCTCGATTTTCAGATTATCGGGCAAGTGGCTAATCCGGACACGCTGACATTTGTCCGTCCACTTACTATGCCTTCAGTAATTGAATACACCAATGCTGTTTTTAACAATGTAGTTATTGCAAGCAATAGTTTTCAATGGATACCGTCGGCAAATAATGTTGGAAGCTCGACATGGACTTTTTTGGTTTATAACAGCGGCATTGTGCAATCCGCAGGAAAAATTTCTATTACTGTTATAGTAACAAATGGTGTGAATTCTGTTTTGGCACCTCAAAATGATGTTACAGATATAATCGGATATTATGAAGGAAATATAAATAAAATTTCTATCGCAGGGAATTCTTCATATTCTGACTTTATTGCCGGAACACATGACTACACTCCGGGCGATTGGCAAAACGCTAATTACATTGGAGTATTAAAGAGCTTAAAAATTAATGGCATTGCCATAAGTAATATTTTCACATCAAGAAAAAAAATAAATATCAACAAACGTGATGATTTTGATTTTGATGAAAATGATGTGTGGATTAGCGGGACGAAAGATGTGAATTGAGAGTAAGCCGCGCTTCCCAGCGCGAGCAGTGAGTAGCGAGTAGTGAGTAGTGAGTAGTGAGTAGTGAGTAGTGAGTAGTGAGTAGTGAGTAGTGAGTAGTGAGTGATGGAGTGATGGAGTGATAGTTTGTTGGAGTTCCTCGCTTTAGCGTATGATTTGATTATCAGCATGTTGGACACAATCAAGTATTTTACATAATTCACAAAAAATATTGTGCTTGGATTTGCGACTTAACTTTGCGAGCTTCGCGCCTTGGCGAGAGTAAAAATGGGTGAGATGAATGTGCGACACTCGTCCCATATGTTCTATTTGTCCTATCTGTCCCATACGTCCCAAACTTCCTCACTCAAAAAAACCTTTTGATTGATGAAAGCGGAAATTTTTGCTTCCCTTTGCCGGCCGCTCAATAATAAAACATTCTACATCGGGAATTGTGCTGGCAAGTTGGAGCGCATTGGCAGGTGTTAAAGTGAAAAAAGCGGTTGCCCACGCATCGGCTTCAGCGCAGGTCGGCGCGGTAACTGTAACACTTAGGACTGTTGTTTTTACCGGCACGCCGGTATTTGGATTTATAATATGTGAATATGTGTTTGTCCCCTCTTTAAAATAATTTCTATAGTTCCCTGAAGTAGCAACTGCTTTATTTTTAACTTTCAGAATATCATTTTCTATAATATCTTTTGCAGCTACATTTTCCCGTGGAGTTTGAATTCCAACATGCCATACTTTCTCACCGGAAGATGATGTTCTTATATCGCCACCCGCGTTGATAAGAAAATCAGAAAATCCGCAGCTCAATAATATTTCCACAGCTGCATCAACTGCAACGCCTTTAGCGACTGAGCTTAAATCGATATCCAGATTAGCTACAGTTGTGCTAACGGAATGTTTATCATATAAGACTATAAATTTATCTGAGCCAACTTTAATTTTTGCGATTTTTATTTCAATATCTGATGGCACTTTTTTTGAATTATTGTTCCCGAAACCCCATAATTCAACCAGCGGAGCGATTGTAACGTCATATTTCCCGTCAGTTTTTTCTGATATTTTTTTCGCTATAGTCAAGCATTTCAAAGTATAATCGGAAATTTTTATTATTTCATTTTGTCCGCCATTTTTAATTTTCGAAATGTCACTAGCAGAAATAAATTTGCTCGTATTTGTTTCCACTTCACCAATAGCGTCAAATGCTTTATTAACGGCCTGTTGAACTTTTTTCTTATCATTCGCAATCACCTGTATTTCGACAAAGGTATGCATATACGATCTCTGCTCAGCGAATTTTTTATTTTCATTTTTCGAGCACGAGGAAATAAGAATAATTAAAATTATAAAAACAATTTTGTTCATTGTAAATACTATAAATAATTACTTAACAAAAGTCAATTGCCTCACTATTCAGAACAACATGTTTTTTGCTCTGTGTAAAAACGAGTGAGTATTAACCTAAGCATGTGCGTGACATAGCAAAATCATTAAGAAAATGGAAAATGATTTTTTTCATATCCTTCGTAGTTAAAGAAATTGAGTTATAAAGAATTAGACAGAATCATTTAGTGACAGAATCATTGATAACAGCAATAAAAAAACGATTTGGTGATTGGGTGATTGAAAATCATATCAATCATATCAATCTTTCAATAATTGCCCCGGCACAGCCCCCGGGAAAAACATTTAAAGCGAACGAAAATCCTTTTACCCATAAATTTGTTCAGCAGAACAAATTTCCTCAGCTGTGCCTGTAACATGCTACCCCCGGCACAGCTTTTTTGGTATAATATTAACATGAATATAAAATTTTATGTTTTTTTATTCCTGCTGTGCGGAAATCTTTTTTCTTATCCTCTTTGGTTACACACCAGTAACACACAAATCACCAACACAAAAGGCGAAGTTGTTCTGCTGCGCGGTGTGAATTTTGGTTCGTGGCTTCTCAATGAGTTATGGATGACAGATTTTCAACCGCGAGGGTCAAATTTAACCTGCGATTTGGATATCCGGATTATTCTCAGCAAAAGATTTGGAAAAAAGAAAGCCAAACAACTTTTAGAGATTTATCAACACTCATACATTAATGAGCAAGATTTTGATAACGTAAAAAAACTAGGTTTTAACTGTATCAGAATACCTTTCTTTTATAAAATTCTTGAAGATGATGATAAACCAGGTGTTTATAAAAAAAGCGGTTGGGATTTATTGGATTTCGCGGTATCAAATTGCGCAGCGAGAAATATTTACTGCATTATCGATTTGCATGGAACACCGGGAGGTCAGAGTGCTGATCACACAACCGGTCAAACCGGTTTAAACAAATTATTTTGGGAGAGAAAGTTTCAGGACAGAACTGTTAAAATGTGGAAAGCAATTACACAAAGATATAAAAATGAACCTGCTGTTGCAGGTTACGATCTGATAAATGAACCTTATGGAGCGCCGACAAAAGATTCTTTGTTGAAATTATATTCCCGATTATATAAAGCGATTCGTGCTATTGATAAAAAGCATATAATTTTTCTTGCTGACCGCGGACCGTGGCACGGCGGTCTCAATGAATTTCCGGTATTAAAAAAAGGCAGACACCCCATTCCGGCGACTATTTCCAATATGCCGGGTACAAGGCTTGATTTAGTCGCCGGAATTGGGGATTGGGAGAATGTTGTCTATCAGACTCACATATATGATTTTAAGGATTGGGGAGTTAAAGCGCACAAAAAACTAATTGATGATTTTGCGAAAGAAGAAATTGGCAAAAGAAAAAACGTACCGGTTCTAATCGGTGAATTTCACCCCTGGGGAGATAATAAAGTATGGGAAATGTATTTTAAGAAGTTTAATTCAAACAATTGGAATTGGACATTATGGACATACAAATGCAGCAGTAAAGCCGGTGACTGGGGAATTTACAGAACGAGTGTTACGCCAAATATTCTAAAAGATTCTTATAATGAACTTTCAAACAAATTCACACGCTACTCCACCGATTTCGCCACAACAGATAAAAAACAAATTGACGTGTTGAAAAGCGGGGCACGTTTATCAATTATTAAACAGAATCATTAACAGCAGTTCACGTATAAAATTAAAAGTCAAAATAATGTAAGTCAAAACGATAAAACCACAAGATAAAATAAACCAACAATTATTGGTAATTTGAATTTTCGACTTTTACTGAAAAAAATTTTTTTGCTCATTAAAGCTGCATTTATAATCAAGAAAAACATTTAGTAACTTAAGCCGTTACAGTAAAATCATCATGGTTTACCATTTCAACCATTTGCTCACCGTTTTTGCAAAAAGAAGCCGTCATTTCACCTTTGATATCAGAAAAAACAGCTTTGGCAGGGTTAATACTTTCAATATTTATATCAGGACCACATTTGGCTGATAATGTCAAATTAGTAACATTGGCATCAGATACATTTGGCCGCTCAACGTTCCAGCTTCCATCATCATTCATTGATAATTCGGTACAAATATAATTATTTGTTGTAGCAATAGCACTACTGATGATCAGGCAAATTATCAAAGTTTGTTTTATTAAATTGTTCATTTTTTATCCTGGATTAACGAGTTTTTTGCGATAAATTGTTTTTCGAATAGCCACTATTTAATTTCCATTGACATTAAGTACATCCCGCCTTTTTTATCTTTTGGTCCGCTGATAATTGAACGTTTACCTTTTTTGAAATTAAGAGTTTTGCTCCAAGTTTTTTTGCCGGGAACGTTCCACACAACTTTTGCTTTTATCCGTCCGTTATTACTGCTAAGGGGAGTTATTTTAACAGACCCTCCGCGCGAGAATTTAATTTTATATGAACTCTTTATTTTTGTAGTTTTACTTCCTGATTGTAAGAGTTTATAATCATTATAATCGAGATATCCTGTAAGTTCTTTTTCGCAATTTTCAAGATGGGAATTTGCTGATTTATTTTTTTTAGTCGTTTGACTGGCAAAAAGTATTCGTGCGTTAATATTTAATTTAGCATTTTTAGCAACGATAGCCGCGCTTCTTTTTTTGTTTGCAGTTATTTTTCTTGGGGTAATCGCTGTGCCGATTTTTTTCTTTTTAGTCACCACCGGGTTCGTTTTTTTCTTTTTAGTCACCACTGAGTTCGTTTTTTTGTTTTTAGTCACCACTGAGTTCGTTTTTTTGTTTTTCGTTTCCAATGCGTTACTATCATCAATTTTCGTTATTTTCCCAAAGCATGGCATAGTAATTAAACACATCAGCAGGAATAATAATAATTTATTTTTCATTTTCGGACACCACATTATATTTAAAATATTGAACAAAACTATCTCCACTATCCGTTTCATAAATAACAAAAGATTCGTAATCATGAGTTTCCGCAACTGCTGATTTGTTGAACATAGTTGATAAAGCAATAATCGCAACAGCTGCTGTGGCAGTTAACCCCCACATCAGGGATTTTCTTTTGCAAATTACAAAGCCGAAGCGATCAGCAATTCTCTCGCAGAACCCCGGTTTTTCTATTTGGTTTACTTCAGCCATAACCCGTTGACCAAGATAATCCATTTTACTGTTATTAAATTCGCGGGAATAAGCGTTTTTAAGCAGGGATGAAATTTCTTTTTGCGCTTCAACATTTTCGCGCAGGTTTTCCGGCATATGAATTTCATTATTGAATTCATCTACAAATTTAGTAATTAGTTTTTTGTGGCGTATAGTTTTCATGATCCAGGGTTAACATAAGGTTTTAAAATATCCCGTAGCTTTTCGCGCGCGTAATACAGTCGTGACATTACAGTACCAACCGAGCAATTCATAATTTCAGCTATTTCATTATAACTTAAGTCCTCCACTTCTCTAAGAAGAACAGTTTTCTTTTGTTTTTCGGGCAATTTATCTACTGCTTCAAATATTTTTTTATTTAACTCTTTATTAAGCAAATTAAGATCCGGTCTCATTGATATATCTTTCGAAGCCGGTTCCCGCAACATTTCATCCACCGGTACAAACACAGCCGAAGGGCGTCGTCGAACATAGTCGATTGAGTGATTCATCACAATTCTGTAAAGCCATGTATAGAGCTTTGATGTTCCTTGAAAAGAATGCAATTTTCTATAAACTTTTATAAATGATTCCTGAACAATGTCCATTGCATCATCTTCATTATGAACCACCGACCATGCGAGCCTCGTCAAGCGGTGTTTATAACGATATATAATTGCAGCGAACGCTTTCTCATCACCGTTTTGGAATGCGTTAACGAGCTGCACATCTGTTTTATCTGCCAATAAACCATCCGCGTGCAATACCGCGACTTTCTTTTTCCCCTTCTTTTCAGCAGGGAAAGAGTCTAATTGTCCTTTTGTATGATTTGACGCAGACATTTTAAATTTATTCATTTATATTATTTTCACGCCTTTTGCGCGCAGTTCATCGGCAAACATTTTGGTTTTTTCTTTCGGCATATTTATTTCACAAATTATATCCGTTTCAAATACCGGATTATTTAAAGTCCCTCCGGCAATTTCCACCTCATGTTTTACAGTATCATAAAGCGAATACGGCAAGCGGATTTTCAGTGTTTCCATTTGCCGTTTGATTACTATTTCAGCATTTTCAATTGTTATACGCGCAGATGTGGCGTAAGCATCAATCAAACCCCGAATTCCTAATTTTACGCCGCCAAAATATCTAATTACTACAATTATAACATTTTGCAGTTCAAAATGCGAAATCATTCCTAATATCGGGCGGCCGGCTGATCCACTTGGTTCGCCGGCATCACTATAATATTTCTGAGGATTTTCCGGGAATCCTGTTTTGTATGCCCAGCAGCAATGTGCTGCGTCAGGATAACGCGCAGAGTAATCGCGAATAAATTTCTGAACTTCGGCAACATTATCCGCTGGCAGTGCGAATCCGAGAAAGCGTGATCTACTGACCACAAGCTCTGATTCGGCGATGTTTTTTATGGAATTATACATTTTTTATATTGGACATTTAGGACAAATTGGACAAATTGGACAAATTGGTCATATTGGTCATATTGGTCATATGGACATAATGGACAAATTGGTCATATGGACATAATGGACATAATGGACAAATAGCATCCCGTCCTTCGGGCGTTCCTTTTTTAAGAAAACGCGCGCTGAGAACCCAGCATACACGGGTCAAGAATGCGGCTTACTTTTATACAAATTCCGCCATTACCGAGTTTGCGATTTGGAATCCTCTTTTTGTCAGCGCGATTATATTTTTTTGTTTTCTTTTAATAAGTCCTGAATTTATTTGCTGCTGTATTTCGTTTTCAAAGAGTTTTTCTTCAGAATAAGATAATTTCACACCGGCTGTGAGCCGCAAACCGAGATAGATTTTTTCGCCAATTTTTTGTTTGTGAGTTAATTCCCGGCTGAAAAATCTGAATTTTTGTTTTGCGTTTATTCTTTCTATGTATTTTCTAATTGATTTAATATTCCGGAATCTTCTTTTTCCCGTACCGGCAGTTAAATAACAATAAGAATGTGCCGCGGCGCCAAAGCCGATATAATTTTTTGTTGTATCCCAATAAGTTATATTATGAGCTGACTCAAAGCCCTGTTTTGCGAAGTTTGAAATTTCGTAACGCGTGTACGAATTTGCAGACAAATATTTTTCTGCATTAATGAACCAATTCATTACAGTATCATCATCAGGCCACAGCCAATTTTTGGTTTTATTTTTTTTCCACTTGTCAAATGGGGTTCCCGGTTCAACGCTTAAAGAATAAATAGAAATATGTTCAGGCATCCATTTTTCAACAATACGTTTCAAATTGTTTTTAAAAGATTCTTTTGTTTGTCCCGGAATTCCGTAAATAAGATCTGTTGAAATATTTTTTGCGCCTGCTTGGCGTAAAAGTTTGTACGCCGTTTCTGCTTTTTCTGAATTGTGAAGTCTGCCAAGTTTAACTAATTCATTGTCATCAAGCGATTGAACGCCGAGACTGAATCTGTTCACGCCTGCTTTAAGGATTAAGTCTGCGAATTTTTTTGTTAGTGAATTCGGGTTGCATTCAACAGATATTTCCGCATTATTGTTTATAGAATAATTTTCGCGCAGCGTTTCAAGAGTTTTTAAAAGAAATTTCACTGGTACGCTTGAAGGCGTTCCTCCGCCAAAGAAAACAGATGTCACGTTTATTTTACCGGAAAGTTTATTTTGAAATTCAGCAGCAGCAATAATTTCCTTTTGCAGTGCATTAAAATATGGTTGGAAAAGATTATTTTCACCTGCAGTGCTTGGAAAATTGCAATATGAGCATTTACTTTCGCAAAAAGGAATATGGATATAAATACTTAACTGGTTATTCATATAATGCTCTTTTAATCATGAACAAGTTGTCTTTCGGCTTACTTTTTACTTGAAAGATAATTTCCTGTGCAATGGGAACATCAGCGGGTAACAGATCATAATTTAAGAGTTCCTCAGGCGCAACGAAAGCGATTTCTTCGTGTTCGGAAGGCATAACTATACCTGACAAAATTTTTGCGTCAAAAGCCATAAGGCGAATGATTTTATTATTTGTTTTGTGTTCTGATTCGATAATAAAATTACCAACTTCAATTTCCACGCCAAATTCTTCGTTGATTTCCCTCGCCAGGCACTCTTCACAGGTTTCTCCATGTTCAACTTTTCCGCCGGGGAATTCCCAGCCTGGATTACCGCATAAGCTGGTTTTTCGTCTTGCGATGAGAATTTTCCCATTATTTTTTATTACTGCAGCTGTAACCGGAATAGTTTTCACTTTGACCTTTTTAGTGAAGTTCTTTATAATATTAGAGTAAAAGATTAACTTCTCCATTTAATAAACAAAAAAGGTAACCGGGGAATATTATGAAAAAGTTTTTATTATTAACAGTTGTATCCATTGTATTATGCTCAGCTACACAAAGTTTTGCGGCTGGCGAACCAATTCTGATGTTCACCGTTGATCACGAATGGACATGGCAAAATCTTTCTTACGGGCCGTTGGAAATGTTAGTCTCACCGGTATTTATAATAATTGGTCCTGTAGCAGGAGTAAATGGCGGTATAGAATATTTTAACGAAGAAGAAGACACAGTTTTTTACAGAACAATGAAATCCACCGGAGGAGCAATTACAGGACTGTTTATAGGTCTTGCAGCCGCTCCCGCCGTTCTTTTAAAAGGAGGAATAGATACACTTACCGGCGGTGCATTCACCACGGGCGCATTTTTCTAGAGCGTCAAATTCATCCTTCGAATTTTTTAAACAGGAGCACAGCGTTGTGTCCGCCGAATCCGAGATTACTTGATGCCACAACGTCAACTTTCTTTTCACGCGCTTTATTTGGCACATAATCAAGGTCACATTCAGGATCAGGCACTTCATAATTAATTGTCGGGGGAATAATTCCTGTTTCAAGAACCTTCATACAGACCATTGCTTCAACCCCTCCACATCCGCCAACCATATGTCCGGTCATTGATTTTGTAGAACTGACACACAGTTTGTACGCATGGTCGCCAAAGGCATTTTTAATTGCTATAGTTTCTGTTTTATCATTGTATTTAGTAGATGTACCGTGTGCATTGATATAACCGACAGCTTCGGGAGGCAGTCCGGCTTCTTTAAGCGCCATTTTCATTGCGAGAGTTACATATTTACCTGAAGGTTCGGGAGCGGTCATGTGGTATGCATCAGTAGTTTGGCCGCAACCGGCAATTTCGGCATAGATTTTAGCGCCGCGTGATTTTGCGTGTTTAAGAGTTTCGAGGATTAAAATTCCAGCTCCTTCAGACATAACAAATCCTGAGCGATTTTTTTCGAAGGGTCTGGAAACTCTTTTAGGATCACCATCGCCGTCCCATTGCGACAAAGCTTTCATATTACCAAATGCAGCAATAGAAATTTCACAGACTGCTGATTCAGCTCCGCCTGCGATAATAATATTTTCATTTCCGTATTGAAGTCTTTTTACTGCTGTTATAATAGCATCGGTGCCAGCTGCACAAGCGGTATTGACGCCAAAAGTCGCACCGTGGATCCCTTGTTTTAGCGCGACTGTATGTGCCGTAACTTCAGGTGTTCCCGAAGGAACGAGGAAGGGAGATACCCTGGCCGGGCCTTTTTGTACGATAACCATGGACATTTTAGAAATATTAGCAACTCCGCCCATTCCAGTGCCTACGATTACACCGACATCAAGATTTTCGCCGCGAGACTCAAAATCCAAACCGGCATCATTAATTGCTTCCGTTGCAGCAGATACACCGAGAAGAACACTGCGGTCATACCTTTGAGCATCTCTTGGAGTAAAGCCGTACTGCGTAGAATCTAAATCTTTGACTTCCCCGCCAATATGGACACGATAATCGCTTGTATCAAAATATGAAATTTTATCAATACCACTGCGACCATTAATCAGATTATCCCAATTAGCATCAACACCGATTCCGGTGCAGGCCATTGTGCCGATTCCGGTGATTACTATTCGTTTTTTTTCAGACATATGAATTTTTATAACTTGTTATAATTTTGCTTGTTTACATGTAAAGGCTTTTTTATTATACTAAAAAAGCGATATTTGAGCAAAGCGTAATTAAAATATGGAGATTTTTATGAAAAAAATGTCAGTTGGCGTACTTTATGGAAGCACTTCCGATGAAACTGTTATGGCTGATTGCCTTAAAACACTGGATAAATTAGGCATTGGTTATGAAGTAAATGTAATGTCGGCACACAGAACACCGGCAGAAGTAGCTGATTATTCGCAAAAAGCCGCTTCAAGAGGTTTAAAAGTATTAATCGCCGGGGCGGGACTTGCAGCTCATCTCGCTGGAGCAGTTGCTGCAAACACTAAACTTCCGGTCATCGGCGTACCATTAAGCGCAGGAACTCTTGGCGGTCTTGACGCGCTTCTTTCCACAGTACAAATGCCTCCCGGTGTTCCCGTAGCAACTGTTGCTATTGGTAAGTATGGCGCAAAGAACGCGGCGTGGCTTGCAGCGCGAATAATTGCGTTAAGCGATGCAGACATTGCATCTATTTTGTAGAAATTGAATAAAAAATAGAAGAGTTAAGAAAATGGCTATAAAAATTTCTGTAAGAGCAGATACACTAAACTTAACCGATGAAATTAAACCGGCGGCGGAAGCTGTCAGACGCGGCGATCTCGTGATTTTTCCCACGGAAACAGTTTACGGAATTGCCGCGCGCGCGGACATTCCTGCAGCGGTTCAAAAGATTTATATTGCAAAAGACAGATCAATAGATAAGCCTTTTGCTTATCATATTGGAAGTTGGGAAATGATGTTTCGTGTCACTGGAGAAATTCCAAAAGAGATTTCAGAATTATTAAGAAGACATTTACCGGGAGCTTATACATTTTTGATGAACATTAACGGCGTTAAAACCGGCATCAGATTCCCAAAATGCCCTGTCGCACAGGCCTTTTTAAATGAATGCGATTGTCCTGTTATGGCAACAAGTGCAAATATCAGTGACGAACCAAGTCCAACAAATATTGATATGACTGCTGACATTCAAAAGTTTGCGGCTTATATAATAGATTTTGGACCGACACCGGAAAAGGGCGAGTCAACTGTTGTTGATTTAACCACGCATCCGCCAACTGTTATAAGACACGGGAGCGGGAAGTGGGAAAATCCGTGATCCGTGATCCGTGATCCGTAATCCGTAATCCGTAATTAGACGTTGCTCGAAAAGGGTTCAGCCGCAAAGCGGCGTTAAAATCCCCCTAAACCCCCTTTATGAAAGGGGGAATTGCTTTAGATGACTTTCAGAATTTAAATGTTTTGCACCTTTTCGAGCGCCGTCTAATTAGGTGTCAGGTGTCAGGTCCTGCCTATGGCGGGATAAATGTCATGCTTGCCACGCCACAGGCGGGGTGTCAGAAATTTCATCCCAATAAATCGGGATGAAATTGCAGCTACAAATTCAAATTTTTGATTTGAATTTAATCCAAACGAGAAAAAATCATGTCAATGGAACAAACAATGAAAGAATTGCAGAAACAGGCTCAATGCCCTTACGCAGATGGAAAATTATTAATTTATGCTAAAGCGATGGACCCATATCACAGACGTTATATTATTCTTGAATGTCCCGCGAAAAGAAGAACGATTACTAATCCTGAGGAATGGAAAGTTTTTGAAGAAGAAATAAAAACTGTTTGCTGCGATCCTAATTTCGCGAAAATTTGCTCTGCGTACAAAGAAGTAAATAAAAAGTGACGTTTAACGTTTGACGTTTGATACTTGATGTTTGATGTTGAACGCAAAGCGTTACTTCGTTAGGACATTGGACGTTGGGAATGGATAAATCACCTGATTATATGCTGCATGGAAAGGGGTTGACAAGAAAAGCACCCCTCCTAAAACAGGAGGGGATTTTAGTGCCGCTTTGCGGCTGAACCCTTTTCGAGCAGCCCCTAGTCAAGCTCTTGACCGGCGAATGCCGGTTCCAGCTTGACATTAAAACATTAAGCTGGAAGCTTAATTTACTTTCATCCAACTTTCCAAACTATCTGCTGACTGGTAGCCTTGTTTTCTTGAAATAATTCCACCGTTTTTGAAGTGGAATAACGCCGGTACAGCCTGGATTGAATATTTTGCAGAAAGTTCTTTATTTTTTGAAGCATTAATTTTTAGAATAATTATTTTATTTTTATATTTTCTTGCTAAATTATAAAGTTCCGGCATAAGTTTACGGCATGGAGGGCATGCTGTCAAATAAAAGTCGGCGATCAAATTTTTATCGCCCGCATTTTTTATTGCAGTTTCAAATTCAGCGGTAGAATTGATATCTATCACATTAGTTACATCTTCCGGTGTTTTTGGAACACCGGCAAAAAGATTACTTAGCAGCAAACCGAAAACCGCTCCGAGTGCTGCGGCGCCCCACCAGGTACTTGTAAACGGGCATGTTCCCGTACTGCATTTCCCGAAATAGCCCAATGCGCCCCCGATTGCCGCGCCGGCAATTATGAACAAGATTTTTGTCATATTATCTCCTGATTTTTAAATTTATCCTCATTCCATGTTGCAGGATTGTTAATTATATAATTTTCTATTCTAATGTAATCATTTTCATTTCGAATAATATGGTCCCAATATCGTAATTGCCACAAATGTTTTTCAAAACGTTGCCAATTTATATTTTTTACACCTCGAATATATTCGTTGGTTGTCATTGTTTTAAACCAATCCATAATATCAAATAATGATATTTTAAGAGGACGCCCACGTAGGGACGTCCCTACGTGGGCGTCCTCTTTATAATTATCCGATGTTTCAATAATACAATGGAAATGATTTGGCATTACAATATATTTGTGGCATTTCATCTTTATAAATTTATTTTCCAATTCATGATACCATTTTTCGATCATTTTCCCTGCATCATTCAATATCATTTTATCGTCAACGATTTTACCAAACAAACATTTGTGGTTTTGTACACACGTGGTGATAAAATATAATCCCTCCAGTGAATAATCGTATCCTTTTAACCGGATTGAACAGCGGTGATGTTTTTCTGGATTGTATTTCATTATCTATTGAAGCAACATTGCATCGCCATAAGAATAAAATCTGTATTTATTTTTGATAGCTTCGGAATAAATTTTTTGCCATTTATTTTCACTTGTGAACGCTGCAATAAGCATTAATAAAGTTGATTTGGGAAGATGAAAATTTGTTATAAGAGCATCAATTGAACGAATTTTATATGGAGGGTAAATGAAAATATCTGTTGCTTTTGATACCGGCTCAAATATCCCGCTATCACTAATACAAGACTCAAGAACACGAAGTGAAGTTGTTCCCACAGCGATAATTCTTCTTCCTGACGTTTTAGCTTTATTAAGTTTGCCGGCGATTTTTTGAGTTAAAACAAATTCTTCGCTGTGCATTAAATGTTTTGTAATATCAGAAGATTTAACAGGTGCAAAAGTTCCTGGTCCAACATTAAGAGTAACCTGCAGAAACTCGCAACCCTTATTTTTTATTTTCTGAATTAATTCTTCCGTAAAATGAAGTCCTGCAGTAGGTGCCGCAACGGCTTTACCTTCGGCTGCATAAACTGTTTGATAACGTTCTATATCTTCTTTTGAAGAAGGACAATGTGGTCTTTTAATATAAGGTGGCAATGGAATTGTTCCTGATAATTCAAGTAGTTTTTGAAAATCTTTTTCCGGACAATTGAACACAATTACACGTTCGCCATTGTTTTTTATTTCGATAATTTCGGCAACAATTTTTCCAACAAGTAGTTTAACACCAACTTTACAGCTGCGTCCCGGTTTAACCATTGCCTGCCATTTCACGGGAGAGATTTCTTTAGTAAGTAATATTTCTATTTCCGTGTCTGTATCGATGCGTTTTGCGAAAAGTCTTGCTGGAATAACTTTACAATTATTAACAACGAGGACATCAGTTTCTTTTAAAAAAGAAATAACATCACTAAAGCGTTTGTGTTGAATGTTTTCTGTTTCGCGGGAATAAACAAGCAATCGACTTTGATCTCTACATTTAACAGGTTTCTGAGCTATGAGCTCATCCGGGAGATCATAGTTGTAGAAGTTGAGGTTTGATGTGGGAGATGGCATGTATTCGCAGCTCGTAGTTCGTAGTTGGTAGTTCGTAGAAATAAAGGTATTCGGTGTTCAATTCGATTTAAGAACAAGGAACATCGATTTTTGATATTCGATTTATTAACTTCTTAAATCTTAAATCGTTAATCGGTGTTCGGTGTTCGCAAAGCATCCGGCGTATGCCGGGCAGGTGTCAGGTGTCAGGTGTCAGTATTCAGTATTCAGTATCTAGTATCTAGTATCTAGAATTAACTAATAACTATTAACTATTAACTATTAACTATTTTTTCATCTTTGAATTTCAGCGCCCGGATAAAAATGTTTAAGTATTTGTTCGTAATCAAAGCCTTTTTCTGCCATAACTTCTGAACACCACTGGCACATGCCGACAGCGTGACCCCATCCCCTGCCTACGAACTGTAATCTTCCTTTTTTGATTCTAACTTTGAAGAGGGTTGATCTGATATTATTATATCCGAGAATTCTTCTGCATTCTTCTCCGGTAAGAACGACAGATTTTGATTTTGACGAAAATTTAATTTTTGCAGCTCTGCCGCTTTTAAAGCGTTCGATTATTTTAACTTTCAGAATTCTTCCTGTTAAAGGTTTTCCTGCTTTATTAAGTTTTTGGGAACAATTTTCAAGAGCAACGGAATAATTCCAGGCATAATTTTTTGTTCCTTTGCAGTAAGGTGAAGTAACAGCGGGTGGATACTCTTTAATAGTGGAAAATATATTTTTCGCCTCTTCAGTTTTTCCACCACAACAAGTATAAAAGAAAGTACATAAAACTTTTCCGTTATATGTTAATATTTCGCCTTGAGTATCAAGAACAGCTTTAGTAGTAGAAAGAGCTTCGCCCGTAACGCCGCCATAAAGTTGATGAATTGGTGAAATAATATCGTAATTTTCATAGTTGCTGTTTTGCATGTGCGACACGGCATAAGTTCTTGCAGCAACAGCCTGAGTTTTTAAAGCTGCTTGAGGCCATGCCGGAAAAGTTTCCCTTGGAACAACACCCATGATATACTCATCGAGAGGGAGAGTATTAACAACGGTCAAAAAGTTTTTGCCGTCTGCTATTATGTCAATCCTACCGCGATAAACGATATTTTCTTTGAATTTATCCTGGACTCTAATGCTTTGCGGCATATCTGATAGAACAATAATATGCGAGCTTTTAGTATTATAACCATTTATAAAAACATTTCCGTTTTGCACACTAAAGACGGCTTTTTTTATAGAGCTAAAACGCTGTATCCGCTTATGATGCACTTTATCATAAAAAGTTCCGGGACCAATGACACTAACGACTGCAGTTGGTTTTGACACCATAATTGCCACTCTGATTATCTTTGCGGAAGATGAAGGTCTGAGAACATCATTAATCGGACGTGGCAAAGCAGAGCGGAATGTTGTACATCCTGAAATAAAAAAAGCAAAGGTCAGGAAGAAGAAGATTCTAAAATAATTTAATATTTTTTGTTTTTCGTACATATTATTTAATCATTCTAACGCGTTTGACTGGAAGGTAGATACACCATGCCCGTCCTTTAATAAGTTTAAGCGGAGCAAATCCCCAATATCTACTATCAGCAGAAGCCGCGCTATTATCTCCGAGCATAAAATAAGAATTTTGCGGAACAACGATTTCGGAAACGATTGTGTCTGTAAGCGGATTAAAACCTGCGGATTTATTTTCGACTTGTTTTTCGACAACGCGGTATGGTTTTCCGTTAATCAGGATCGAATCTTTAATTTTATCGAGGTGGTAGCGTTCCACAATCGACATAATTTGCGGAAAGTAATTTTTTAAATCTTTTCCGAGCAATCCTCCTCCGCGATTTACAGCTGAAACAAGAAAAGAAGATAATCCGACTGCTGCTCCTTTTTTAATAGAAAACAGTTCATTTCTAATATGAGAGTTTGTTTTTACCGCTTCAATCAGCTGTTTATCAATAATAGAGTCGACAGCAGTTTTTACGGTAACGAATCTGTCGCAAAGCATACCTGCATTAGTATAATAAACATAATTAGCTGTAGCAGGAGAGTTAGTAACGATTTTATCATTAACAAAGAGTTTACCTTCTTTAATTTTGATGTGATCGCCTGGAGTTCCCGCGCATCGTTTTATATAATCAATACGCTCGTCAGTTGGATTTTCGAATACAACCACATCTCCTACTTCCGGCAGTCTCATACCCGGAATCATAATTCTATAATCCGGAAGCGGAACATGCCAATTTAAGAAAGGAATTTTTATTTTACTGCTGAAGCCATAAGCGCATCTAAGCACGAGCAAGTGATCGCCAAATCCATTTCCCATTTCATTTGCGCCATACAAAGTTGGTTCCATCGACCCTGTAGGGATTTTGAACAATTCAATTGTATTAGATTTAAGGAAAAAGAAAAAGGCAAGTAGAAGCACAAGGCCTAAAGTTTCTTTAAGAACAGCGAGCCATTTAGGTTGTTTATTTTTTTTTTGTTTTGATTTATCTTTATTCATATTTTAAAAGACTATTTAATCGTTTCTGTTTTTTGTTTAGATTTTCATATAAAGTTTCCGGAGTATTATACACTATCTATATTTTTTCTACAAGATAATTTTTAACGTTTTCTAAACCCGTTTGGAAAAAAATATATATTATATTTTTTTACTAACAACCCAAAGCAAGGATGCTTTGGTTACTATAAATTATTTTAGTGAACAGGCATTCCATTTTTGCAGGCCGCATTGAACACACTTTCCGTTAAAACATGATGGAGTTTCTTCCATTTCAATTGCTTTATTTCGTTCTTTAAGCATGAATTCTTTTGACACGCCGTAATCAAGAACATCCCATGGAAGAAGAGATTCCGGTTGTATTTCCTTAAGATAATCATCAGGATTAATTCCTGCATCAGCGAAAGCCTGTTCCCATTTATCAACATCGAGTTGTTCAGTCCATTGGTCGAAACGGCATCCTGCTTTGAAGGCATATTCAGCTACATCGGCGAGTTTTCTATCCCCGCGAGCGAAAACAGCTTCAAGTTTGCTGAGTTGAAATTTATGGAAGGAAATTTTAACGCGTCTTTTTGGAAGATATTTATAAATATAATTTCTTTTTTCAATCAAATCATTAATTGAAGAAAAATCTGCCCATTGGAAAGGTGTAAAAGATTTTGGAATAAATGCTGCTATGGAAACGTTAATTTGGAGAGATGAATTTTTCCCATTCTTTTTAAGCGCGATGAGTTGCTGTACAAGTTGTACCATTTCTTTAATATCATCAAAAGTTTCCGTAGGAAGTCCTATCATAAAATAAGCTTTAACCCTTGACCAGCCGAGATCAATAATTGACTGAATTGTATTAATAATTTCCTGGTTTGAGAGTTGTTTATTAATAACACGGCGTAATCGCTCGCTTCCGGCTTCCGGTGCAAAAGTAAAGCTGGTTTTTCTAACTTTTTCCGATGTATCGGCAAGAACAGCAGCATAAGAATCAATGCGAAGCGAAGGCAAAGCAACAGCAACCGGAGCGTCAGGAAAAAGGTTTTTATTTCTCAGAGTTTTAAGAACATCAGCGATATTCGAGTAATCACCTGACGAGAGGGAAGTTAAACTTATTTCATCATATCCGGTATTTTTAATAATAGAGGATGCTTCTTCAATAACTTTATCAGCAGTTTTCTCACGAAGCGGCCGTGTCACCATTCCTGCCTGACAAAATCTACATCCGCGAACACAGCCGCGCATAATTTCGATTTGTGCTCTATCGTGAATTGCTTCGCAATAAGGGATGATTGCAACATCTGCGACGGGGATATTGGAAATATTTTCCGCGAATTGTTTTGGTACAGGAAAAGGAAGATCATCACAAGAAGGTTTTACCGCACATATTCTTTGTGCCGGGTCATTGGATTTAATAGTTTCGTACAAAGCCGGCGCGTAAATTCCCGGTACTTTTTTTGCAAGATCAGCAAGCAATTTTTTATCAGGAACGAAAGAATTATCATTAATTTTTTCTATAGCCCATTCAGCAATTTTTTTTATCGTTTCTTCACCGTCTCCGAGGGCAAAAGCATCTATAAAAGGTTCCAAAGGCCCTGGTGAATAAACATTACCTCCCGCGATAACAAGGGGATATTTTTTGCTCCAACGATTTTCCGAGCGAATTGGAATACCTGCCAGGTCAAGAATTGCTAATATATTAGTATAAGAAAGTTCATATTGAATTGAGAATCCGATTATATCGAATTCAGCGAGAGGTTTTGAAGATTCAAGAGAGCAGAGGGGGATATTTTTTTCACGGAGAATTTTTTCTGCGTCGATCCATGGAGAATAGCATCTTTCAGCAATGACACCTGGAATTTTATTAAGAATAGAATAAAGGATTTTAAGACCAAGATGACTAATACCGATTTCATAAGCATCAGGAAATATCAGTACAACACGCAACACAGCATCATCCCAGTTTTTATGGGAGCTGTTAATTTCGTGATTTATATATCTTGAAGGCCGTTCAACGAATGGCAGGATTTGTTCTTCGATAATATTTGACCAGTCAACTTCGTTTTTTTTCCTTTTCTTTATATTCATGTTGCTTTTTTTCTTCTGAAATGGAGGCGAAGTTTTTATCTTCATTAACAATATCCGCAAAGAATATTCTTCCTGATGCTCCCTGAAGCATAGATGTCAGTTCTACTTCGGCACGTTTACCAATAAAAGATCTTGCATTTGTAATGACGACCATAGTTCCGTCATTAAGAAAGCCAACGCCCTGATTTATTTCCGAGCCTTCTTTAACAATATTAACGGTCATTTTTTCCCCTGGAACAAAAGGCGTTTTAAGGGCATTAACGAGGCCGAAGACATTTATGCACGGGATATGTTGAATACGCGCCACCTGTTGAAGATTATAATCAGTAGTCAGAATGGTAACGTCGATTTCTTTTGCAAGTTTCATAAGTTTATCATCGACTTCTTCAATATCATGATAATCGATATTAGTAACTTCCACAGTAATATTAGGCGCTTCCTGGAGTTTTTTCAATGTTTCAAGCCCCCGCCTTCCTTTTGATCTTGTAAACGGCACTTGAGAATCAGAAACGATCTGCAATTCGTGCAAAACGAATTCCGGAACAATGATTTTATTTTTCATAAATCCGGTTTTATAGATCTCAACGATTCTACCGTCTATAATAGCGCTTGTATCTAAAACAACCGGTCGCATAGATTTATCACGGTTGCGTTTATAATAAGGGATAAAGATACTAAATTCATCTTTACCCCGAATAGCGACAACAATCCCAATATAAACAAAAAGAATATAAAGGGCAAAAGTTCCGGCGGAAAAGAAAGCATGATGAGCAAAAATATAATTCGTAATATATAACGGCAACAAGAAAGCAAGCTTAGTAATCAGCCAGGCAATAATTGCGCCCGAGGCAAGTCCTACAATAATAACTGCGAGATGACGAAGAGACAATCTCCTTAAAAATAGTTCTGTAAGAATCGCGATAATAGCTAGCAATAATCCTGCCAGGGCGCCAAAGAGAACAATAATTGGCGTTGTTGTTTCCGGGAAGAGATTAGCATTTGTATCAAATTTAAGCATAGCGGCGATCAGCGCACCTGTAATGGTACAGCCAATAAGCATAAGACTTCTAAGCACAACAAACATAATAAAACTCCTTATTCGCCTCGTATAGAAAGTAAAAATTCTGCGTTACTCTTTCTTTTTTTCATTTGCTCAATAATTGTTTCCATTTTTTCGGTTGGATTCATACCGCTAAGAGCTTTTCTTAGAAGCCATACTTTCGAAAGTTCTTCAGGGTGGAGCAGAAGTTCTTCGCGTCTTGTTCCTGAGCGCTCGATATCAATAGCCGGGAACACGCGTTTATCACTAAGTTTTCTATCGAGGTGGCACTCCATATTACCTGTTCCTTTAAATTCTTCAAAAATAATATCATCCATTTTGCTTCCGGTATCAATTAGAGCAGTTGCAATAATTGTAAGACTTCCGCCCTCTTCACAGTTTCTTGCCGAGCCGAAGAAACGTTTAGGTTTATGAAGTGCATTTGCATCAAGGCCGCCGGTAAGGATTTTTCCGCTTACAGGCTGAACGGTATTATAAGCTCTGGCAAGACGAGTAATACTATCAAGAAGAATAACCACGTCACGTTTATGTTCAACAAGCCGCTTCGCTTTTGCGATAACCATTTCAGCAACCTGGATATGCCGCTCCGGTGGTTCATCAAAAGTAGAACTTATAACTTCACCTTTAACATTACGCTGCATATCAGTAACTTCCTCCGGTCGTTCGTCTATAAGGAGTACAATAAGAGCAGCTTCCGGAGCGTTTTTAGTTATTGCGTTAGCGACGTCCTGCATAATGATAGTTTTACCGGTACGTGGCTGAGCAACAATCAGTCCGCGTTGTCCTTTACCGATAGGAGTCATTAAATCCATAACACGTGTTGTGATTTTGTTGGAGTCATTTTCAAGAACATAACGTTTCTCGGGATATAAAGGAGTGAGATTTTCAAATAAGATTTTATTTTTATTTTCGTCCGGAACATCGTTATTAACAGTTTCTACTTTCAAAAGAGCAACGTATTTTTCTTTATCTTTTGGCGGTCTGAATACACCTGCGATAGTATCTCCTGTTTTTAACTCAAAGCGTCTAATTTGAGATGGTGAAACATAAATATCTTCCGGGCAAGGCAGATAATTATAATGAGGCATTCTAAGGAAGCCGAATCCATCCGGTAGGACTTCAAGAACGCCTTCTCCGAAAATATAACCGACTTTTTTAGTTTGTGCCTTAAGAATTTCAAATATAAGATGATGACGTTTAAGATTTCCTATATTAGGTATTTGCAAATCTCTGGCAATTTCTGACAGATCCGTCATTGTTTTTTTCTGCAATTCAATTATATTAAGTGCATTTTCACGAGCAAAAACGATAGCTGAATCTTCTCCTGCATTATTTTTCGCCGGTTTTATTTTATCATCAGTTTTTTCTTCTGTTTTGACCGAAGTTGTTTCTTCGATTACAGGCAACTCCTGCTGCACGGCATTATTATCAGCTGTTTGTTCAGTTGATTGAATATTGACAGTTGCATCAGCGTTTTCAATTTCGACTGATTTAGTTATTTTCTTAGCAGTTTTTTTTGCAACTTTTTTTGTTATTTTTTTTGCTGTTTTTTTTGTCGTCCTTTTTGTAGCCACAATTGTACCTTTTTCGTTTATGTTTAATTAATATCTTTTTTCTATTATTTTAAGAACTGAATAAAAGTTATTCCTAAATTCTTCAATAGATTTGTTATTTTCTACAGTATAATCTGCCTGTTCAATTCTTTCTTCTTCGCTCATCTGGTTCTCAATTCTTGATGATATTTGTTCATCAGTCCATTTCCTATATTTTTTAAGACGATTTATTCTTGTTTCCTGCCTGGAAGCAATAACAACAACAACATCTACATTTTTGCTTAAGTTACTTTCCAGGAGTAAAGGAACAATAAGAACAGCAAGAGGAACTTTATTATCGCGTTGTTTTTTAATCCATTCCGCAGCTTTCTGTTTAACGATCGGATGAATTAATTGTTCAAGAAATTTGATGGTTTTTATGTTTTTAAAGGCAATTGATGCAATTAGTTTTCTGTCTGGTTCACCTGAATCAAGTAATGGGTTTACATTATAAAATCGATTAAAATAGCTGATAATTTCTTGAATTACAGTATTGTTGTATTTTAAGATTTCATGAGCCCATCTATCAGCATCGGCAGTAACAATTCCTTTATTTTCACAAAAAGATTCCGCGGTAGATTTTCCGGCGCCAATTCCGCCTGTTAAACCGATAATAGTGGTCGGCGAGGAGTTATTCATCAAAAGAGTTCTGGTTGAATATCATTGTTTTTTTTACGAGTTGAAGAACGAAAGCCAAGATATTCAGTTATTTTTAAAAATTTATTATTATCAGGTTCGCGTATAATTAAATCTTCAAATTTTTCCTTAACTGGAACATTACAATCAATTTTGATTAGATTTCTATATGCGTTAATATTAGCGGCAGCTTCCTGGAAGCTTTTCTTAATTGCCGGTTTCAGTTTATCAAGATTAGAATATATATTATCAATGGAATCGAGTTGATTCAGCAATAGCTGAGCTGTTTTACAACCGACTTTTTTTACACCTGGAATGTTATCAGCAGTGTCACCCACCAGAGTAAGGTAATCAATAATTTGATCAGGTCTAACACCGAATTTATTAGTTACAGCAACGTTATCAATTACTTCCATAGATTTCATTGTGACGTTAAGCATCGCAATTTTATCATTAACAAGTTGACAAAGATCTTTATCAGCCGATGCTATGAGGACATTAACGTCATTTCCGGCTGCGGCAACAGCTAAAGTTCCGATAACATCATCAGCTTCGAATCCCGGATATTCAAGACAGAGAATATTTAAAGCACGAATTAATTCTTTAATCCAGGGGATCTGTTCAGAAAGTTCAGCCGGCATAGGCGGTCTTTGGGCTTTATATTCCGGGAATTGTTCATGTCTGAACGTTGGTTTAGGAGTATCAAACAGCACAGCTATATAGTCTGGCGAAACCTGACTAATCATACGTTGGAGCATACGATTAAAGCCAAATACGGCATTAGTATGCACTCCGGCGCTGTTAGCCATTGGCGGAACAGCGAAATAAGCGCGATAAACGAACGCCATTCCATCTACAAGCAAAGTAGTTTTCACAAGATTAGACAAATCCAAGAAGAAAGTTTGACAGAAATAATTATCACATTAAACTGCGATAAAATAAATCCATATCTGCATCATAAATTATGATGTGAGAATGATTGCCGGCGGAGTCATCTCCGCCGTATCATAAAATTTAAATATTCAATTATTGAGCAGAAGCAACATGGTGTGTCTGCCCTGACGGATCGATCAATTTTGCTGTCAGGAAAACCAAGAGGTTAGACTTTTTAGACACTTCTGACTCACCTCTAAAGAATCTGCCTATTAAAGGAAGGTCGCCAAAAATAGGTGTTTTATCATGAGTTTTAATAATTTGGTCGTGCATTAATCCGCCCATAACAATTGTATCGCCATCATTAACTAAAACAGTAGTTTTTAATGATTGAACAAAGAACTGAGGAAGTTCGTAAACATTATTTCTTGAAGATACAAACTGTCTGAAGCCGAGTAAATCAGAAACTTCCGGATTAATATCCAGTTCGATAGTTTGATTATCTGCTTTAACAGAAGGAGTAACATACAATCTTGTACCATATTCTCTTGAATCCCATTCTTTTGGAGTAACGGCATAATCATAAACTACACTATACGCGTCACCAACATCTACATCCTGATCTTCCGCTTCTTCAATTGTTTTGTTATATCTTAAAGTAATTACGCTTTTAATTTCACCGCGCTGTCCGTTAAGGACGGTAATTTCCGGAGCAAAAATAGTATGAATACCTTCGGAATTATCTAAAGCATAGATAACTGAGCGAAATTTTGCAGGACCAATAACGCCGGAAATATCAAACACTTTACCAAGCGGATCGTTCACGGTTTTTTCTTCCGCGTGCATTTTACCTAAATTTTGCTGATATGTGCTCAGAGTATTCAGGCTCGGAAGATAAGCAGAAGAAACAGTTGTTGTATAAGTTGAATACATATCTTGAAGCTGCTGTTCGTAAATAGGAGCCATTGTGCCGCCCTGCGAAATTACAGGTGAATAAACTTGAACCATATTTTGATAAGCTTTATATTCGGCACCTGCTTTCTGGCGTTGCTGTAAGACAACAGATTGCTGCTGTTCAATAGATGAATAAGCTGATTCGATATCATAAACATCTTTCTGGAGATAGGCGGGCATTTGAGGACGAAGAGCTTTTTCACGCAGGTAATCTTCGTATGGGTCGCCTGTAGAAACCAGTTCAGGTCTACTGTATGCTGAAGCGACAGGATCATAAGTATTTTCATTCATAAAGGATCTGATATATCTTAGACCCGGAGTAAGTTCTTTTTGTTTATTAGGAGCTTCAAGAAAGAATCTGTCTCCGTATTTAGAATCACGATTCCATCTATAATTTTTTGTAAGGAACTGTCTAAAAACAAGTTGATTCATATCATCGCTACGCATAGTAACAAATCTTGCCTGGATTTTCACCTGAAAAGGAGTTTTACTGAATCTTTTAATAAATTCTTCTATTATTTTAAGATTTGCATCAGTATTTCTAACAATAAGTCTATTGTTTCTGGTGTCGTAAGTAACGGTTGCACCTTCAGTTACCGGAATACCAATTTTCTCAAGAAGCTTAGTTACTTTCTTATTTGAGCTTCCTTCAACATCCGGCAGATCAATCATATCAAGACTACGAGACAACTGAAAGACTTTTCTTTTAAGAGTAACATTTTCTTTACTGTTAATAACAACAGCATTATCATCTATTCGGTATGTAAGTCCTTTAACTTTACAAACATATTTAATAACTTCAATTAAAGGAATATTTGAAAGTTTAAGAGAAATAGTATCATTTTTTGATTCCGTAAGCTGTTTAATAGCTTCAGGATCAGTAACGATTGAGACTTTCGGATCACTAATTTGGAATAAATGTTCAAAAACAACAGGAAGCTGCGCATCGACAAATTGAATTGAAGGTATTACTTGTTCAACATTCTTATCCATAAGTCTTTGTGTTAATCCACCGGCTTGACTAATGACATCTTCAATTTCTTTTTCACGCCATGGTTTAATCAGCCATGCTTTTGAAATATCCTGCAAGCGTTCGCGTCTAACGATATCAAAATCATCAAGAGTGATTTTATTTAATTCTTCCTGACAAGTTCTAATATATCGTCTTGCGGTAATATTATAAGGGTCTCTTTGAACGACTTCTTTGAAAGTATTTAGCGATTTTCTATATTCGCCTTCTCTATAATACTCGCGACCTTCGATCATGAGGACATTAATTTCCATATCGCCTTTTGAGCTTCTTTTTTGTATTTGAGTATTATAAGCGAACGCTTTTTTAACACGAGTCCAAAAGCCTTCTACATCCCCCACATCCTTAGGATTAGATTCATTAAGGTCAGTAACTTCATATCCCTGACTTTTTTCGTTCTTTTTATAAATGCTGGACATTTTATCCCAAAAAGAAACTGGCTCTTCATTTTGGGTTTCGCCTTTTTGCATTTCAACGTTATTAACTAAGTTCTGCTCTTTTTCAATAATATTATCAGATTTTGCGTCATCTGCTGCAAAAGATAAAGAAACAATAAGCAGCGCCATAGTGGCAATGAAGAAATTTCGTGAGTGCAAGGTATTCATGGAACCTCCAATTTATCGGTCATTATATAAGTTAAAAATTACTATTTGTATTTACAAAGATGCTACAGTTTCATCATCAATAGATTCTTCATCAGTGTCCTGTGCCTGTTCTTCTGTTTCAGCTTTTTCGGCTTGTTTTTTGAGTTGTTTTTCACGC
This sequence comes from Chlamydiota bacterium, assembly GCA_030596365.1. Classification (GTDB taxonomy): domain Bacteria; phylum Auribacterota; class UBA3054; order UBA3054; family B51-G9; genus B51-G9. The sequence continues at coordinate 29,746 of JAUVKG010000001.1, forward strand.
AGTTCTTTATAAGATTTTCCACCTGGTGTAACAATATTAGTTGTCACAAATATAAGCAGATTACGTTTATCCTGATATGAACCTTCTGCACGGAACAAACGTCCTACCAACGGTAAATCTCCCCAGAAGGGAACTTTATCATTATATTTTTTCAGTTCTTCCATTATCATTCCGCCAAGAACAATAGTTTCACCATCATTAACAACAACGTGAGTTTTTACTTCTGAAGTTTTAAATCTTGGAACAGATAATACGATCGGCTCAATCGGCGGAATAATATTATCATTACCAACATAGACAGTTACCAGATGCGGCTCAATTTCTTCACTTACCTGAGCAGTAACTTCCATACTTACAGTTTTGCCATTTTCGCCTATTGTTGGAGAAACAACAAGTTGAATACCAACATCTTCTTTTAAGGTACTTTCTACAGTTGCGTAACCGGCATAAGTACCTGCAACAGCATTCATGCTAAAGCCACCGAATATTCCACCGCCGCCCTGGCCTGTGAAATAAATAATAGCAGGTTTATAAACGGTATATTCATCAGGATACATAACTTCAGTAATTTGTCTTATACTGACACGCGACTGACCACTTACAGTAGTAATTTTAGGAGCTGAGAGAATATCTGTATCGGTCTGATTACTAATTCCATGAAATATCAAACCTATTTCAGGTGATGTTAATGCGCTTGTAAAGAAACCGATAACATTATCAGTAATCATGTTATTACCTTCACGAAGACCAACCATGCCAAGACCTTGTTTTAAAGTGTCTGAATAACGGCTGTTTCGTCTTCCGGTTGCATATCTGCGAAGAGCTCCGGTAAGATCTGTCGGATTAATTATTCCTCCTTGCGAAACACCTGCACGATCGCTGCCACGGCTATAAATATTGAAAGGACTTTTAAGTTTCATTCCGATTGATAACTCTTCAAGGTTTTGATCACTTATTAAAACGAAACGGGTTTGAATTTCCACCTGCAGTTGTTCTTCATCAGTACCAAGCTCTTTAATAAATCCATCGATTTCGTCAAGGATTCCCGGAGTTTGTCTAATAACTAATGTTCCGGTACTTGGTTCAAGAAATATAGTTGATCCTGCCGGCCAGCTTGGAACTGAGTTTTTAATCATACGTACGATTTCAGGTTCAACAGATGCACTTTCGAATTCATCTCCTGTATCTTCTGTATCATCACCAAATAAATCAAATTCTCCTGTATCTTCACTTGTTGACGCTTTTTCTTCAGCTGTACTTAAAGCACGGGCAGAAACTGTCCAGAATTTTGTTTCCATTTCGCCTTCGCCTTTAGAAATAACGATGGCATACTGGTCAATAGTATAAGTTAAGCCTTGCTGTTCACAAACATACTGAATCGCCTGAAGAGCAGTAGGATTATAAAGTTCAATACTTGTAGTCTGTTCCTGCGAGGTGCCAAGGTTAACAATAATGCTTAATTCTGCAACTTCAGCGATATAATTAAGGACTTCCTGAATTTGCGCATCTTTAAAAGAAAGATTTTCAAGTTTAACATTGGCTTTCTGTATGATTGCCGCGCGGCGCTTCATTTCAGGTGAAAGTTCTTCTGTATCGTCTGCAGTTGTTGCTTCTACATATTCTTCGGGATGATGGAAAAAAGATTTTATTAAATCTTCCATTATCTGCCGACGTTCAATTCTTCTATCATCAGCAATTATTCTTCCCTGTTTTCTAATAAGTTCTTTAAGGAATCTTCTGGGCTGAGGATTTTCCGGTTCGATTTGTATAGCTTGTTTATAAGTGGCTTTTGCTTCTTCGCATCTGCTTTGAACTTCAAGGTCACGTGCCTGTTTCATATACAATCTACATTTTTCGCCATCGCTCATGCTTTCGGCAGCAATTTTGCCGATATTTTTTGAAACAGATTCTGTTATACGCTGTCTTGCAAGCAGTACGCCTTTAATTGCGACTTTATTTTTCGGTTTATGAACGAGGGCTTCTCTGTACCATTTAGTTGCCGCTTCATAATCTCTTATAGCAATACGTGATTCTGCATATCCTATATAGACATCAAAAAGGATTGAGTTAACTTTAGATATTTTTGATTTTGCTGTAAGATTAGCCGGGTTTTTATTTAAAGCTTCTGTTAAATAATGATATGCTTTTTTATATTCACCCTGATTCATTGCTTTAATAGCCTGAGTTGTAATCTCTTCTGATTCAGCGCGCATTTCTTCTCTTTGCAGAGCTATTTGTTCAGCAAGTTGCGGAGAAAGTAATTTCGCTTTCTGTTTTAACGCTTCATCTATTGGTGACTGTGCAACTGCCAGTTGTGATAATAGCAGTAATGACAGTACGCCTCTTGAAATTGCTTTTAGGATGGGCTTTTTCATCGTGTTTGCTCTACTCCGTGGTTATTTATTTGAGTAATTAATTATTATTTAGCTTTTGCTTTATATTTTCTACCTTTAACATCAAATGTACATGACTTCTCATTTTCATCTAATGATTCAACTTTTGCTTTTTCTTTGTATTTAGGAAGATCAATTACATCATTTTTTCGTATGACAACCGGTTTTGCCCCGTCTTTTTTAGCCATAATTTCAGCTTCAACATAATCATAATAATTAGTTTCGCCGACGATTAAGGTAAACGGTGTGCCTGTTTTTATTTCAGTCATTGCAACTTCACTCTTATCTATATATTGCGTTGCACTAACCATACTATTCCATTTACCAACTTTTTTGAACGTTACTGTTCCTATTTCATAAACGGGAGTAGTACCATCAGTAATTTTTTGACCTTCTTTCGTAAATTTTGTTTTTCCTTTGTATTTTAATTGAATAGACACCTTTGAAGCTTTCATAAGCATAACAGGTCTTGACGGTCTATAAACTTTTAACAAAGTATAATCATCTAAAATAATATTAGGATCTGACGGGTCTTTAGGATTGCTGTTAAGTTTATATTCTGCAACATTGGTTATTCCGTCTTTGTCAGCATCTTCATTTGCATCATTTGGATTAGTCCAATCGAGCCCGTATTTCTGTTCCCATTTGTTATCCATTCCATCCCCGTCAGCATCTTTTTTATAATCTACAGTGGTGCCGCATTCAGGACAGATTCTGGAATATTTAGGCTGCAGTTTTTTACATTTGGGACAATACTGAAGATCTTTATGCAAGAAAGAATTCGGGCTAAGCTTATCAGGAACTTCGCTTCCGGAAAGTTTTATAGATTCTTTATAACCTATAAGAAGGCTGCTATCTTTAATTAGATCAGCGTTCTTGGCTTTTTCAAACGACCCGGATTCACTACCCGAAGTAAAAGAAATAGCTACTACAATAAGTGCTATAACCACAACGGCTGCCAGTAAAATCTTTTCCCAATGTTGCTTTAGTATATTCATCAGTCAATAAGTATGTTATTCGTTATTTTTTTTCTGATTTAATCTTGCTGTCAGCTTTGTCATCGAAATCAAGTTGAATATTATCAACAAGAAGCTGGACAGACAAAATTTCAGTTATGTCCGAAGGGTCACTAACTTCACCCATAGACTGTACTTCAAGTTTATTAGTTATTTTGGCAAGTCTGTAAAAGTAGCCTTTATTTCTTATTCCGGCAAGTATAGTATACAAGCTTTCCGGTTTAGTTCTAAATTCAAATTGAACAGGAACAGCATCATAAAGTTCTTTTTCTTCTTCTGCTTTTTTAGATACTCTTCCTGTAGGTTCATCGTCAAACATTTCTTCATCATCATCAATGTCATCATTTGACATTCCGGCAGGATTTCTGTCTATAACAGTTATTTCTTCAACTTGCGCGTTATCAGAGCAAAGGACATCAAGTACATCTTTGATAATAACGAACTGTCGGGTTAATTTGGGTAAATCGGATGTTTTTGGAACGTTTGGACCAAGATATTCAGACCAACCGATATCTTCCGGTATTCTGATATTTTTTTCTGTGCTTAAATCTACGATTTTATCTTTAGTATCTCTGATTTCTGCTTTAATACTTGAGGGATTAAAAACAGGCAGTTTTTTCTTAGGAGCAACTTTAATCATCTCATCATTTATGCTGTTCAGCTCTTCAAGTTTCTCCTCATAAGCTTCAACAAGTTTTTTTGTGGGTGCTCCGCCATATTTTTTTGTTATGGACTTGTATTGCGATTTTGCGCTTTCAATGTCATCGCACGCTTCCTGCGAACTACTAACAGCGCCGCGCCACATTATAATTCCAACTATTAATAATATAACTGCTCCCGCGAGAGCAATTAAAAAGCCTTTGTTTTTGTTCAGATCAAGCATTTTCGTCTGTTTCTCTGTTGTTGCGAATAATTCCGCATTATTATCTACGTCTGGACTTGCCTTTACGATTATTAGCCTCTTTTATATCTTCCAGATCGGGTTTGTCGTTGTAATTGGTATCAAGGTCAATGTCCAACTCGAAAGTGTAGTATTTTTTCTCTTTAGTCATTCTGCGTTGAGTAAAGCCTGCAAATCCGGGGATTTTTGCAACTCTCTTCTTGCGTTTCGGCATATCGTCCATCCAATTACCATAATAACCACCACGAAGCAGCAATCTCACCGGGCGGCTATAAAGTTCAGATTTTTCATCTACAATAATTCCCCCCGGACCGGCATTATCGGATTCTAATAATTCTCTTTCATAAATATCGCCAAAAGTTATATTTTCAATTCCGCTAAACCACAGATTTGAAGGAATAGCTTTGCTAAAATCCTGTAATGCTTTAACATATAGATCACGACTCAAAATTACGCGATGGATTTCATCTATTTCGAGTTGTTTTTTATCGATTTGTTTTTGAATTTTACCAATTTTGCTGTTAAGTGTTGTTACTTTACTTAATTCATTATTGGCGTTATCTGCCTGTTCTTTCACATCTGTACTTTTCATGCTTACAAGTGCAAAAAGAACAAAGAATATTGCAGCAAATATATACGCGGATGTCGCAATCCAAACTTTCTTCCGTTCCAACGACTGCTGAAGCTGAACTCCTTTCGGCAGAATATTTATTGCATAAGGAGCTAAACCGGCGCCGGCAAGCGCGCAACCAAGTGCCTGCGGATAGAGAGAAGGATTTTCTATTGTTTTATCAAATGCCTGAAAAACATTAAATTCCGATACATCTATTTTAAGACGACCGGAAAGAAAAGTTGTCAAGCCGGGAATATTACTATAACCGCCACAGACAAGAAGTTTTTGCGGTTTTTCTCCTCCCAGTTGAGATTTGAAAAACGTTAATGATCTTGTAATTTCCATTACAAGTCTTGACATTGTTGCACGCACATTTTTCAACACATCAGATTCTTCACCTGCGGGAGCAGCCAAATTGATTTGGGTAGCAATTGTTTTTTTAGCTTCTTCTTCCGACATATTCAAGTTTTTAACAAGGGAAGAAACTATAGTTTTACCTGTAACCGGCAAAGTTCTAATCCAGATTTTTTTACCGTCAACTATAACAAGATCACTTGCGGTAGCACCAATATTAAGAATTGCAACGGAAGTTTCCGCTTCACCGCCCGAAGAATGTAAACATACATTTCCGATTGCCATTGCTCCGCAGTCAATTGAATTAGCTTCAAGACCTGCTTCGGCTAATATTGAGATAATATTTTCAACGACTTCTTTTTTAACTGCTGCAAGAACGAGGTGACTCTGGTCGTTTTCTTCTCCCACAATCACGCTATCCCAATCAACGTTATTTAAAGAAACCGGAATTTGCTTATCGGCTTCCTGTTCAAGCTGATTTTTAATATCCTCAGTTTTAATCTTCAGTGCTCTGATAAGCACTTGATCATTTGGAGCAGTGATATATAATTCGTCTTCTGGTTGGATAAGTTTTTCGCTTTTCCATGATTTCAGCACATTAACAACCGCTTCGCGCCAAGCTGAATCATCAGCATCAATTGCGAGATTTAAATCCTGCGACTTGCATTCTTTTATTCCCGGTTTATCGGAAATAATTGACAGAGCCACATATTTCAGTGTTTCATGTCCGAGATCGATACCTATTATTTTTTTGTCGGCCACTTGTATTCCTCACCTAATATATATTAAGTATTTAAACTGATAAAGTGCTTGTATATTTACATTTTGCGCACAATTTTATACGCTTTAAATATTTAAGCACTTGCGTTATTTTGCGAGAACCCTACTTTAAAATTTACAAACTTTTTCATTAATTGTGCAATATGATACCAAAAGTATTTGCTATTGTCAAGCACTTATTATATTAATTGATACATCATCGTTTTTATTCCACCAGCCTTGTGGTAATGGGGTATATAATTACAACAATACCTCATATATTCAACAAATCGGAAGGCCATTTATCCTTTGTCTGAAAGGTGATGATAAATCAGTCCGGGGTATACAGTATATCACCGAAAAAGAGCGTTTTCTTGCAAAAATTTGCTGCCTGATTTTCAATCAACTCGTGTTATATTTTGTTCTTCTTAACTTTGGCAAGTTTTTTTCTTAATTCGCTGACATCCTCTTCCTGGTTTCCGGTAACGGTAATACGCTGCGCACGGCCAAGTGCCTGTATTACAATATCATATTGACGAGTTTCGAATGCGGTTTTAGCAATATTTATTTGTATTTCGGGATTTTCAGGCATATATGTTCCTGCCTGCCGGTATCTATGAAGTGCTATTTTATATTCTTTTTGTTCTACGGCTGTTTTCGCCCATTTAACATACAACAGAGCTATTTCTTTTTCAATTTCATTTCCTTGTTTAATTAAGTAAACTTTTTCAAGAAGATTTATTCCCTGATTGTATTTACCTTCTTCCCCGAGAAGAATTGCTTTCATGTATTGAGCATCAACAGAATTGGGTTTTAAAGCAAGAGACATTTTTATTTTAGACATCGCTATTTTATAATCATGTCTGTTGTAAGCCATTAATGCAAGATAATATAAAGCAGGCGCAGCAACAGGAGAATCAATTTCAACTTTTTCCCACGCTGCTACCGCTTCATTTGTTTTAGCCAAATATAATTTTGCCAGGCCTAGATTATACCACACAGCGCTATTATTTGAGACTATTCCTGTTACCTGTTCGTAACAGGTTGCGGCAGAAGCATACTGTGTTAATGATGAATATCCGACTCCAAGATTGTATAAATAATCAGGATTTCTGGGATCCATATAAACTGCGCGTTCTAAATATTTAACGGCTTCTTTTCGTCTGTTATTTCGTCCAAGAGTTACTCCAAATAAATATACAAGACGAGGATTCCTGTTATCTACCGAAATTGCTTTTTCAAAATATGGTATGCTGTTTTCAAACTGACCTATTCGCTCATAACACGCGCCAAGATTAAGATATGCTTCCCCAAGATTAGGGTCATGCTGGACCGCCGATCTGAACGAACGTATCGCGGAACGGTAATTTTGACGTTTAACTTGTTTAATTCCTTCGCGAAAATATGTTTGAGCCTGTATTGGAGACTGTTGAAATGTATTTGTCTGCACAGCCTGTAAATTAACTGTGGCTAAAATTAATAATATTGTTATTGTTAATTTTATCATTAGCAGGTAGTCAGGTGTCAGGTGTCAGGTGTCGGGTGTCAGGTGTCAGGTGTCGGGTGTCGGGTGTCAGGTGTCAGGTGTCAGGAATATAATTCCATCATTCCATCAATCCATCATTCCATCAATCCATCAATCCATCATTCCATCATTCCATCATTCCATCATTCCATCATTCCATCATTCCATCATTCCATCATTCCATCAATCCATCATTCCATCAATCCATCATTCCATCATTCCATCATTCCATCATTCCATCAATCCATCATTCCATCAATCCATCATTCCAATAATTCATAAATCAAATTGTACTGCCCGCGGCATAAGCCGGATTCTGTCTCCCCGTTTAGGAGAGGGTAACCATTCATCTTTGCGACCTACCCGAAACATATAAACGGCAGGCGCGTCCGGAAGCGAACTTCCAATGTTTCCTATATGGTCTTGCACCGGATGGGGTTTTCCGTGCCCGCTACGTTACCGTTAGCGGCGGTGAGCTCTTACCTCGCCTTTTCACCCTTACTCTGAATCCAGCAAGCTGAATTCAGGGCGGTATATTTTCTGTGGCACTTTCCGTCCACTCGTTAAGAGTGTCCCTTGGTTTCTCAAGGCATCCTGCCTACAGGTGTCCGGACTTTCCTCTTCGAACAAACAATGTTTGTCCAAAACGGTTACCGCGCGGGCAGTACAATCATTATTATTTGATTTTTTATACAGCTATACTATTATACCGAAAACTGAGAATAAATGCTTGTATTTTAAGGTGTCAGGTGTCAGATGTCAGATGTCAGGTGTCAGAGAAAAATTACAAATCTATGATTTGTCTAATTTTACGAGGATTCTCGGAATGGATAAAAATTCAAAGATTTTGACCATTTCGGCATTTTAAATAAAATTTGTATTCATTCGTGTTTATTAGTGTTCATTAGTGGTTAAAGGAATTGCATTAGTTTTTTCCGTGGTATTAGTGTCAAAAAAATGCCCCGCAAAATCACGGGGCACAAATTTTCAAAAATGTATTATCTCAAAATATCAAATGTCATCAAACTTTTTTAACTTTATCCAGCTAATGCTTCATTGTTTTCTATATAAAGAATTCTGCCGCAGTTTTTGCAGGTAACTAATGCATCGCCATCATTTAATGACATAATATCGGCAATGATCTGAGCGGGTAAACTTATGTGACATCCTCCGCACATACTATTATTTGCCTGAACGATAATTTTTGGTGCACGTTTTTCATACAAATTATTATACGCCGAAATATATTTATCATTAATTTCTTTAACGACATCTTTCCGAATAAGTTTGTATCTTTTAGATTTTCCCTGAATTTCCAACAATTGTACTTTTACTTCATCGGCTTTTTTCAGCAAATCTTTTTTAATTTCATCAACCTGCGTCTTACCTTTTTCAAGATCGACTGAATTTTCTTCGGTTTGCTGAATATGATTTGCTAAATCCTCTTCCGCTTTAACTTTTGCTTCCTGTGCAGCTTTTATTTCTTTTGAAAGTGCTTGGTAAGCGTCATTTTTTTTAACTAATTTCTGATTACCTTCAAGATGTTTTATTTTCAGTTCTGCATCTTCAACATCAAGTTCAAGTTTCTTTTTATCAATTTCCATCTGATTTTTATTTTCCTTTTTGGAAAATTGATCGTCAGCTGCCTGCTGATAACAAATCTGCTCATCACGTAACTTCTTAATTACATTGTTTTTCTCGCGTTGTATTTCAATTATTTCTTTATCAAGATTTTGCAAGTCGAGAAGTTTTTTGAGAGTATTGTTCATAAGCATTTATGGTAATTAAAAAAAGTGGAGATATAAAAAAAGCGGAACTTTTATCGTTCCGCTTTTAATTTTCTTTATTATTTTAAATTCTTATATGTTGCGTCAATTGGAAATGCTCCATTCGGTGTTATTACATCACAACCAACGACCTCCGCAAATGTTGTGTGTTTCTTGTTCAACCGTACTTTCGATACCGAATAAGAATAAAAATCACAGTTCGCAAGCGTTGTATATTGACCATATTTTTTAGTGCTGATACTTATCTTCCCTACTGCTCCTATCGGTGTTGTTGGTGATGAATCATCGCCTGCAATAACTTTTGCTCCGGAACCGCCGCGAACACAAATAACTTTTCTTACTCCGTTCGCGGAATGATTAGATCCCGAAATGATTGTTCCTCCAAGACCGTTGGACACAAACACTTTATCAATTTTACCTTCTGTAGTAGATGTTCCCGTAATATTTCCACCATTAATTGTTGTTTTTTTGTAACGACGGCCTTTTACGATCAATTGATTAATTCCATGAACTGCTTCGCAATTTCCAAGCTTTCCACCACGAACATTTACAGCATTAATATAACTTTCACGCCCGTCTCCGGACTGTTTTACTGATACAGTGCCTGTAGTGAAATTTGTTTTTCCGCCACTTATAGTCATAGCCGAACGTGGATAATCCACTTTTACGACATTAATTTTGCCACCTTTTACATCAACATTTACATTAGGTACATTTCCTATAGTTTGCAAACTCTGTCCGATAACTCTGACACTCATAATAGGCAGATGATGATAACGCTTCAAAAATTCTCCGCTCATTCCCGCTTTAACCGTAATGCCACCGGATTCTAATGCAGAGTCTTGCATATTAAGAAAGCCGAACGGGACTTTTGTTCCATCGGGCATATCTATTGATTTAATAGAAGTTGCTGCAAAAAGTGTATATTGTTGGAAGGCCTGCCATGATATGCCATCAAACACAATATAAAGGCGAAGGCCGTTTACATTAGGTTTATAGATTGTGAATCGTGATTCATAACCATCCTGGTTCACCCAGAAATCTACTAATTTTGTCGGGTTGGGCGAGCCATCAGTTTTAATATCTGTTCTTGCCTGAAATACGTAATGTTTCCAGTCTCCTGCCAAAGCAGATGACACTAGTATAATAGCTACTAACGATAGGACAATTGTTCGTGCGATTTTTGGATTCATGATATTCGCTCCATGGTTATATGTATTTATTACAATTAATAAAAGTTTTAAAATTCGTTCTGCACAATCTTTTTTATGAATAAGAGATTATGGTCTATGGTGGAGAATACCGGGATTGAACCGGTGACCTCCTGGTTGCAAACCAGGCGCTCTCCCAGCTGAGCTAATTCCCCTTTTCATAAGAAAGACCTTCGCGTTGCGCATTATTGCTAAAGCAAACAACGTGTTAAGCATGGTGGGCCTAGATAGACTTGAACTATCGACCTCGCGCTTATCAAGCGCGCGCTCTAACCAACTGAGCTATAGGCCCGCATTATTTTCGTAAATATGTTAACAAAAAAAGTATTGAAAGTCAACCCCGTTTCTATTTATTATTTATTATTAAATATTTATTATTTACAAAAGGAGTCGCACTCGGAAGAACAACTTACTTAATTTTCATTTATTCAACCGGCGGATAATAGATGGGCTTCTCGAAAAGGCCGGTACGTCATTTTGACCCGAAATGATTGCTAAATAAAAATAATATTGCAGAAATTTCGCATCAAATTCTTTGCTAAACATAGATTTTAAACAATTTTTGTGGTATAATGTTGGAATATAGATTAGTGGAATGATGAAATGGAGGGACGCCGTCCCCGGCGTCCTAAATGGAGAAACACCCCGCCCGAAATTCTCCGTGCGCTTCACGAACATTGGGTGTTGTCCATTTTGTCCATTTTGTCCATTAAAAACAAACCCAAAAACACAAATTGCCATGCCTACTAATAACGAAATAGCAAAAATTTTAAGTGAAACTGCTGATATCCTTGAAATCCAAGGCGCAATTGTTTTTCGCGTTCGCGCTTATAGAAACGCCGCACGGGTTATTGAAAATATGACGGATAAACTTTCTGATATTGTCGCACGCAACCCTGATGAACTGAATTCAATTCGAACTATCGGCAAAACGCTTCACGACAAAATTATTGAGTTTTGCGAAACGGGGAAGGTAGAAGAATTCGACAAATTAAAAGAATCTCTGCCGCCCGGATTACTTGAAATGCTTAAAATTCAGTCTTTTGGTCCAAAAAGGGTTAAACTTGTTTATAATAAACTTGGAATTGATAGTGTTAATAAATTAGAAGAAGCTGCTTCGGAAGGAAAAATCCGCGTTTTACCGGGAATGGGTGAAAAAAGTGAGACTAAAATTCTAAAAAGTATCCGCGATTTTCGTACGCTGCAAACCGATAGAAAACCCTGGGCGGAAGCTGAGGAAATTCTTCAGAATTATCTTGGCTATATTACTAAAATAGACGGAATTCATCATATACAACCGGCAGGAAGTTTCCGTCGATGTCGTGAGTCGGTTGGTGATTTGGATATTTTAGTTACCTGCAACGAAAACGCAGGTGGAATAATTCAGCATTTTGCTGAGTATCCTGAAGTTTTGGAAATACTCGCTCAAGGCGAAACAAAATCAAGTGTAGTTTTAAAAAGCAAAATTCAGGTTGATCTCCGCGTTGTAAAACCGGAAAGTTTCGGCGCGGCAATGCAGTATTTTACAGGCTCAAAAGAACATAACGTCGCTCTGCGCGCACTCGCGAAAGATAAAAATATGAAGTTGAGTGAATATGGCGTTTTTCAAAATGATGAATCTATCGCTGGAAAATCCGAGGAGGAAGTTTATAACGCAATCGGGCTCGACTGGATTCCTCCTGAAATCAGAGAAAACCGTGGAGAAATTGAAAAAGCAAAAAATCATACCTTGCCAAACCTTATTTCTTTAGATAAAATTAAAGGCGATTTGCACTGTCATACTACTCATACTGACGGATCTGCTAGTCTCCCCGAAATGGCTGCCGCGGCAAAAAAACTCGGTTATGAATACATCGCGATTACAGATCATTCGAAAGCAGTAACTATTGCTCACGGGCTTAGCGCGGAAAGGTTGCTTGATGAGATTATGGAAATCGATAAATTCCGCGGACAAAATCCCGGTATTTATATTTTTAAAGGAATAGAAGTTGATATTATGGCTGACGGTTCGCTTGACCTCGATGACGAAATATTATCAAAGCTTGATTTTGCGATTGCCGCTATTCATTCAAGATTTGGTATGAACTCAGATGAAATGACAGAGAGAATTGTTCGCGCGATTCAAAATCCTTACGTAAGGTGCGTCGCTCATCCTACAGGAAGATTAATAGGTGAAAGGATTCCTTATGAAATGGACATTTCAAAAATAATTTCCGCTGCTAAAGAAAATGATGTTGCTCTTGAAATTAATTCTTCTCCTCACAGACTTGATATGAACGAATCCTTTACTTTCCAGGCACGCGAAGCCGGAGTTCCTATCTGCATAAACACGGATTCCCACTCGCCTGATGGATTCCTTAACATGCGATATGGTATAAATATCGCACGCCGGGCATGGTGTACGGAAGATAATATTGTAAACTCATGGTCATTGGGAAAACTTAAAAGCTGGTTTAAACCACCTAAAGAAGTTGTTCAGTGCGAGCTGTTTTGATTTCGCGTTAGCGCCCGGCGTATGCTGGATGGATTTTAGATTACTATTATTCCATAAATTATAAAAGATGAATTTAAAACTTATACAATTCGTATTTTTTTCTTTGCGAGCTTAGCGCCTTAGCGAGAGTTTCTTTTATATTTATATTTTTTTAATTTTGTTTATTAACCCGAATATCAATAACAGTAGCTTTTTCAAGAACAATTTATCTCGCAAAGGCGCTAAGCTCGCAAAGGAAATACAAATAAAGTAACGCATTAGAGGTTCTTCGACAAAAAATGATTTTATTAATCCAGCTAATTGTAAATTGAATTGACAATTAGCAAAGTTTCATCCAGTTCTTGAACAATTATTTCTGTTTTGCTATCATATATCTATGATTGACTCATTAAACAAAATTTTTGCAAGTAAAGAAGAAACTGTTAATAAATGGCTTGAAAATAAAGCCGCAGGATTGAAAATCCCTTTTTATTCTTCAGCGGACATCCGGGATTCGGGATATAAAGCCGCATGTATTGATTTGAATCTCTTTCCCGCCGGTTTCAATAATTTATGTGAAAGATTTTCCGATGAAGCTATTGACTCAATTAAAAAGGTCATACAATTAAAATTTAACGGCAAACCACATAAAAATGTTTTGATCGTTCCGGAAGCTCACTCAAGAAATAAATTTTATAATGCTCATCTTTTAAGCCTAAGCGGTATTCTTGAAAAAGTCGGGCTGTCTGTAACTATTGCCGCAATGGACCCGGAAAATAAAAATCATCTGCTCGAAACTTTTGACGGTAATTTTTTAAAAACCGTGCCGTTTATTCGCAAAAATAATCTTCTCGTTGATCAAAACGATAATCCTTTCGATTGGATTCTCCTGAATAACGATCTTTCGGATGGAGAAATTAACCAGCTTGACGGTTTGAATCAACCTGTTCTTCCGCCGATATGTTTTGGATGGCACAAGCGTCGCAAATCTTATTTTTTTAAAAGTTACAATGATTTAATTAATGAACTCGCTGATGAATTTGAGTTTGATTCATGGCTTTTAAGCGCAATAACCGATCTTGAAACTGATGTCGATTTTAATACTGAAAGTGGCCGCGAAAAAGTTGCTTCAGCTGTGGATCAGGTTTTGCAATCGGTAAAGAAAAAATATGATGAATATGGAATTAAAGATTCCCCCGGAGTTTTCATAAAAAATGATTCCGGTACTTATGGAATGGGGATTATGGTCGTTAAATCACCGGACGAAATCCTTAATATGAATCGGAAAGCACGAAATAAAATGGCTGTCGGGAAAGGTAAACAACCTATTAATAACGTGATAGTTCAGGAAGCTGTTCCTACAAGAAATATTACCGATGATTTTGTTACCGAACCCGTTGTTTATCTTATCGGAACTCAAATAATCGGAACTTTCCTGCGCGCCAACAGCGAACGTGGCGCAAGCGACAATCTTAACGCGAGAGGAATGAGTTTTTACAGATACTGTACACTGCATCCGGTTGATTTTCCCAGCGAATGCGTTTGTAACAGCGATAGTCAGATAATTTACCGGATGCTTGGGAAAATCAGTGCAATTGCCGCCGCTAAAGAAGCGGATTTTATGAAAGAACCATGCGTGGCAGAGGTGTGAAGTAAGCCGCGCTTCCAAGCGCGAGCCATGGAGCCATGGAGTGATGGAGTGATGGAGTGATGGAGTGATGGAGAATTGGATGCGATTGTATTAATAAATAAATCTGAATTCATTCGTGTAAATTCGTGTAATTAGTGTCTCAATATTTTTTTTGCAAAATGACATTCGTGTC
>JAUVKG010000371.1 GCA_030596365.1 Chlamydiota bacterium
AGCGCCTATATGACAGATATGGTCTGTTGCTCCCGAAGTGTCTGTAGTATTTAAAAAAATAAAACGTATGCCGCGTTTTTCAACTGTATATCCACCCATAGGAAAACCCGTTTCCTTCGCATAGTTTTCTAAGGTTAAATATTACTCGGCGTTGCCGGCGATGAAATACTGAGGCCTGGTAGCCATATCTTCAATATATTTGTGATGCTATTGCCAGAACATTGTATTGGGGTGTCTTAAATCACCTGCTATTATAAAAAAATCATGCTTTAAATTGGATAAATCCATCATATTGAATACAGCATTGCTAATAGCTGGCTCAGGATCAACACCTGTCGGAAAACCGAATTGCCTATCCCCAAGCATTGCGACTATGAGTTTATTTGATTCACCATAATTAACATCTTTAATTATTTTTTCCACTTGTGCACTATTATAATCCCAAATCGGGTTGCTATTTGTGGAGTATTGTATGAAATAAGTACCGTTAAGGGGTTTCGCCGCTGAATAATCATCATTACCGGGAGCAGTAAATTGCAATTCTATTTCTCCATCATTTACACCGGTTGTTGCAGCAAGATCATTTATGCTTCCGGGAGAGGATGTATCTTCAGCAGATAATTGATTACCGGCAGCAAAAACGGTTGTAGAAACAAAAACTGCAACTGCTGCAGATCTGCAAATAGTTTTAAGAAAATTTCTGTTATTTTGTTTTTTCATATTAAATAATAGCGATTATAAATAACCAAAAAAAGCGGTGGCTCAACTAACCAAAGCCACCGCTCACCTCATAATCCAAATAACCAACAAAGAAGGAAACGAGGATTAAATGTTGAATATTGAATATTTTTTTATTTCTTTCGCAAAAATGCTAAACCAAGAATGACAAGCAGTCCGAGCGTTGCGGGTTCAGGAATAATTTGACCTACATGAATATAATCTACTTCTATCTGTGAAATAGCCGCACTTGAAGGATCTGTTCGTATTGTTTGCAATGTGCCGGTCCATGCACTTTCGGTACCCATATCGAAATAATAAAGATGGAAATTTCCGTCTGTGGGTACGGTGTTGAAATTAAATACTATTCTACGAGCGGCACTAACTCCTGGAGTTACGGATGTGCCATAGAATACTTGTAAGTCGGTTGCGTCTGATGATTCACGGCGTAATCTGACTTCAACAATTTTATTATCGGCAGAATCTAAATCGAGTTGTGGTAATCCTGCAGCGTTATCTTTTGTAATCTGACCATCACCATTATTAGTTGCAGTCAAATATCCGCCTGCTACTTCTTCGTCAGTTATATTGACTAATGTCCAATTTTCAAGATCGCCCGGTGTATTCCATTCGGCTAATGAATTCATAGAAGCAAAAGATTGACCTGCTCTATAAGTTGGATCGGCCATTGCCGGTGATTTAATACGAACATAATCAATTTCAATACCGAGACCGGGAAAGCTTGCTCCTTGAGTCACATCGAGTCTGCTTCTTCTCATAATTCCATTCCCAATAGCACTGCTAACAGTTAAGCGATAAACATGAAACTGTCCATCAGTCTGTATTTCTCCGGCAGTTGCATAAGGAATCGGATTCCAGGAAACAGCACTATCCAAAAAATAAGCATATGCGGATGCAGTTGATAATGCTGCATCGGCACCATATTTAATTCTGATTTCAAATATAGTACCGGCAGGGGTATTAATGTAAGCTCCTGCAGCAAGAGAAAGCTCTTTTTCAAGCCACGGATCATTTCCGGCACCGGATATCGTTCCTGTTATCGATCCACCGACAACAGCCAAGCCGTCGAGTTGATTGTCTGTATCCCAACCATCCCGATCGCCGGGTGTATTCCATTCACCGACACTAATATAGTTGTCTAATGGAGTAGCCGGATCGATTTCTCTTGTATCAGCTGTCACGAAGTTTGCTGCAATAAATACAATCATTGCAACGAGTAAAAAGATAGTTTTTCTCATTTGGTTCTCCTTTTTGTTAAGTTAATTATTGAGAAAATACATGCACAATTTATGTATTTTCAAGTATTATACCACATTTTAAGTATCCATTCAATAACATTTAAACGCATTTTTATACTATTGTCTCATTTTGCCTTTGTAAATAACGTTTAACAGGCTTGTTATAGACTTGAATTTAAAATGTTTTATTCGGTTCAGAAAACTTGCTCTGTTGAACAAATTTATGGTATAGAATTATTTAGATTAACATTAATTTGTGTTAAAGCGTTCCGCATAATGCTCTCACTGCGGCTTATTCAACTCTATAATAATTAACATTTAAAACATCCAGACGTTTCAAATGAGTTTCAAGCCGCTTTTTGAACTTTTCCCAATCCGAACATTCCTTTGATGTCCATAACGCTTCCGAAAAAGCGCACGTTCGCGGATAAAGCATTTCTTCCGCTATGGAAGACTCAGCAATATGTTCAGTCCATAAATTTGCCTGACCACCGAGAATGTGTTTTGCTTGTTTGGGAGTAAGTTCTTTTGGTACCGGTTCGAAGCCATAAGCTTTTTCTATAGGTATTCGGTCTTTTTGATCCTCATTAAAATAGCAGTGAGAAGTGGGAGACATAACAACATCGTGGCCTTCTTTTGCCGCTGCTATACCGCCATCCATTCCGCGCCAGCTCATTACTGCCGCGTTCGGGGCGAGTCCCCCTTCGAGTATTTCGTCCCACCCTATCAATCTTTTATTATTATTATTAATAAATTTTTCAATTCTTTTAATAAAATATGATTGGAGTTCGTGTTCATTTTTCAGTTTTTCATTTTTTATGCGCACCTGACATTTCGGACATTTTGCCCAGTTGGCTTTTGGACATTCATCACCGCCAATATGAATAAATTCTCCGGGGAACAATTCTATAACTTCCGATAAAACATTTTCAAGAAATTTAAAAGTATTTTCCTTTCCGGCACAGTAAACATTTTCAAATACGCCCCAAGTTGTTGGCACTTCTATTGGTTTTTTGGAAGAAGACACGCTAAAGCGTGGACTCCTACACGAAAGTTCAGGATATGCGGCAATCGCGGCAACGCTATGCCCCGGCATTTCGATTTCGGGAACGACAGTAATAAATCTATCGTCTGCGTATTTAATTATCTCACGAATTTGGTCTTGTGTATAAAAGCCTCCATACTTTTTGCCGTCTTCGTTTCTCCACGCACCGACTTCAGTTAGTTTGGGATATTTTTTAATTTCAATACGCCATCCCTGATCTTCAGTCAGATGCCAATGAAAAATGTTTAACTTGTGCACAGCCATCAAATCGATAAACTTTTTTACAAACTCAACATCAAAAAAATGACGACATGAGTCA
>JAUVKG010000422.1 GCA_030596365.1 Chlamydiota bacterium
GGGTTAGGGGGATTTCAATCGCTCGCTTTTACCAAAAAATTCTTACAAATGCGAGAACCACCCCGGCCTATCGGCCACCCCTCCTTGGTAAGGAGGGGATTTTAGGAAATGATTCTTACAAAATACCTTTTCGGTCAGGCACTATATATAGACCAAAGAGACATAAATGACGTAAGGGACAGAAAGAAGAAAAAATAAATTATCACGTTTTATGTGACAAAGAAAACCGAATTGCGAAAAAATTCAAAAATAATTATGACCATGGGAAAATAACTTTATGCTCTTCAAGGCAACCGGGAATCTGATGATTTTTACAACGTTTACATAATCTGTTATATCTGCCGTGCGCAGTGAAGATGTGATTGCATTTCAAGCAAACTCTTTCAATTTTTTTTAAAGAATTACGATACATTTTTAAATCTCCCTAAGGAATAATTAAAGCTCCCCTCGTTGTCATTATTTTTAGTAACAATATTTATGCCAAACAAGATAAGAGTGCTTATATAGGCATTTTAAAAATAGTCGAATAATAGAAATTCGGAGAATCTTCCGTTTTATTAAAAACTATTGACAAAAAATACGAAAAAATATAATGGAACTTAAATGTTGATTATGGTATAATTGCTCCATATGGAAAATGATAAAACAAAAATTACTAATGTGAATAAGTCTGATGATTTGAAACAAAGCGGGTTTTCCACTACAAATATCAGACGTGCATCTATACTGGAAAATATTCTGAAATTTTTCCGGATGCATGTTATTAACGGTTATCTTTCGAAAACCGTTGGCGTGGCATTTGGTATGTCACTGCTTATTGTTACTTTTATCATGCTGATGGGCAGTATGGTAAAAATTTTTGAACTTATATTTAAAAAGTTCAATATTACGGCAATAATTCATATCCTCGCTTATATTTTTCCTGAAGTTATTTGCTATTCACTTCCATTCTCTATGGCTGCCGCAACACTGCTTGTTTTCAGCCGGCTGTCAGCAGACGGTGAAGTTACAGCAATGAAAGCAACAGGAATAAGTGTTTTTCGTATTGCAGCTCCGTGCATCACGCTTAGTATAATAATAGCTATTATTGCAGTTTATGCTTATGGTAATATTCTTCCAAAAGCTCATTTTGCGCAACGGAATATTATTTCCAGTTATGAAATTGACGACATAAGCGGAATGATTGAAACAGGAACATGGACACCGATCGGGCGTTATAATTTGTTTGTTGGCAAGCGTGATGAAAAAGCATACAAAAACATTCATATTGTTGAAAATAAGGAAGACGGCAGCAGTCGTCAAATTTTTGCGGCAAGGGCTTTTGTCAGAAATATAAGAAAAGAAAATAAACTTCTTTTCGAAATGTATGATGTTGTATCTGAAGAACGAAGCAACCAGCGTACAAATTCTTATATCAGGGTTAAAGCAGGCCAGGTAGATATGTACATTTCACTTGATACGCTGATGAAGAAAAAAAAGAAAATAATTGCCAAGAAAGAAGCGGATTTCACCACTGGAGAGTTAAAACAGAAAATAAATAAACATATAAGTGAAATAGTTTCTATTGCAAGAAGACATAAAAAAAATCCAAAACAACTTTACTCTCAATTAAGAACCGCCAGATCTTTGTGGAGTAAACTTCAAAGCAAAAAAGCATGGAAAAAAGTCCTTAAACATAGAAAAAGAAAAGAAAAAAAAGCTTGGGTCGATAATGTCGCCAGTACAAAATTACACAGAGATTATGAAAATGCTTTGATCAGTATTGAAAATGGGAAGGGTCCTGTTACAACGTTGTTTAAAGAATGGTATAAAGCATGGATGCCCGTTAATCAAATCAATAATTACCTCGAAGCGAACAGCAGAATGAAAACCCAGGTGCAGTACCGCTATTCATACGCACTGGCAAGCATTGCTTTTGCGATTATCGGGATTCCCCTCGGTATCCGTGCTCACAGAAGTGAAAAAACAATTGGTTTTCTTATTTGTCTTGCTTTAATTGCTATTCATTATGCACTTGTTATAAGTATAACGGCATTTAATGATAATTATGTTCTCCGACCGGATTTACTTGTCTGGGTGCCTGACCTTTTGTTTATAGCGACCGGAAGTTTACTTCTTTGGCGATTGCACCGTAATTCATAATTTACTATTGAATGATTTTACGATTTGGTGATATGGTGATTTTCAATCGTTTCAATCCATCCGAACGAAGTAACAGCTATACTCACGTTCATCCAATTAGGACGCTGAGGAACCCAGCATACGCGGGTCACGGCAGCGTCCCTCCATTCCATCAATCCATTAATCCATTAATCCAAAGCATTTCGGTCGCTTCGCGCCCGCGCAGTAAATGTCGCTATCGCGACTTTATTCCTGCACTCCATATCAATCATTCTTCCGGTGGAATAACTTTCCAGAATTTTAATTTTCCTGATTCAGTTATTGCTTTAATTGTTAATAAATTGTTTTTTGAACTTTTGGACGGAACCGGCGCAATGTTTAAAATAATTGAATTCCCCTCCGGTAAAACTTGTATTGG
>JAUVKG010000017.1 GCA_030596365.1 Chlamydiota bacterium
AAGGTTAAATTTGAACCGCTTAAACAAGGCGAAGGCATCGTTTTTGAAAATAATATTAAAGGCGGTGTCGTTCCTCAGGAATACATACCTGCTGTTGAAAAAGGTATCAGAGAAGCTTCGACCAGCGGTGTTCTCGCAGGATACCCAATGCTTGATTTTAAAGCTACTCTCTTTGACGGCTCTTATCATGAAGTCGATAGTTCTGAGCTCGCTTTCAAAATGGCAGGTTCTTTTGCTTTGAAAGATGCCGCTAAAAAAGCTTCTCCGGTTTTAATGGAACCGATTATGAAAGTGGAAGTTACTATGCCTGAATCTTTCCTCGGTGATGTTATTGGAGACCTTAATAGCAGAAGAGGGCAAATTAGAGAAATTATCCCACGCGGTAATTTACAAATCGTTAAAGCTTTTGCTCCTCTCTCTGAAATGTTCGGCTACGCTACTGCTATTCGTACTATTACAAGTGGAAGAGGATCATATTCGATGGAACCGGATCATTTTGAAACTGTTCCGAAAAGTGTTCAGGAAAAAATCCTTGAACAATAATTGCGAAATTATTGCTTAAGGTATTCTTACAGACAAAATAAAATCCGGAACATTCAATTGTTCCGGATTTTTTTATTCGCTATACTTGTCTCGAAGGAGTTTATACTGTTCCATTAATTCATTTTCATGGCGAACTTCATCTTCATAAAATCCGTTCAGAATATCCTTGAGAAATGGGTCGTCGGTTTGGTCAAGCGCGTCTAAGTACATTTTCTGTGCTCCGCGTTCGGCCTCCACCGCTTTCTTAAATATTAAAAACATAGCTTTAACTTTTTCAGGCATGACATCTGACATAATTATCCCCGGTTAAATTAATATACAAATATAATATCAAATATACAACTGCTTGTCAATAATATGAACTTGTACTTTTATGCCCTTTACGATATAATATCGTATAATAATAATAATTAGTTAAAGCGTATTTTATTACGCTGCGTATTTAATAAATTAAGAGAATATCTATGGGAAAAGCTGATGTTATAGAAATGGATGGCGTCGTAACTAAAGTCCTGCCAAGCACTATGTATAGAGTGGAACTTGAAAACGGACATGAAGTGCTTGCGCACATATCCGGTAAAATGAGAAAATTCTTTATCAGAATAGTTACTGGCGATCGCGTTAAAATCGAAATGTCGCCTTATGATCTTACCAAAGGCAGAATAACTTTTCGTTACAAAGACTAATTCGCAATGACACAGAAAGAAAGTAAACGTAAACTCTTAATTGAAGAGTTTACCGAAATGTGTACAATGTGTGGTGCTAAATGCTGCAAATATTTTTCGCTGGAAATCGATGAGCCGGATTGTGAAGCGGAGTACGAAGATGTGCGGTGGTATCTTTGTCATGAAAAAACATGGGTCTTTATTGATAACGATAAATGGTACTTATATTTAATAAATAAATGCCGTTACCTCGATGAAAACAATCTTTGCTCTATCTATGATAGAAGACCTAAAATCTGTCGTGAACACGACCAAAAAGATTGTGAAATCGATAGCGATATCTTTTATGATGTCTTGTTTAAAAATATTGACGACTTCGAAAAATACCTCGAAATAAAAGGCGAAAAATATTGGTGATGATTAATTGTGTAATTGAATAATTGGACAATTGATAAATTAACAAATTGATAATTAATAAATAACAATTAATAAATAATAACATGTACGATGCTAGTAATCTGAAAAAAGGACTCAAAATTCAAATAGATAATGAACCTT
Source organism: Chlamydiota bacterium (assembly GCA_030596365.1). Taxonomy (GTDB): domain Bacteria; phylum Auribacterota; class UBA3054; order UBA3054; family B51-G9; genus B51-G9. Next base: position 1,767 of record JAUVKG010000017.1, read on the forward strand.
ATGTCGTTACCGGATTCGATTTCTCGAAACCGGGGAAAGGGCAGGCTATTTATAAAGTCAGAATGAGAAATATGCTTACAGGTTCAAACTTTGACAAATCTTATCGCTCAAATGATAAATTTCATCCGGCTGACCTTATGTCGAAAAAAATGGACTACCTGTATTGCGATGGTAATAACTATTGCTTTATGGATCCGGAAAGTTATGAAAATCATCTCGCAGATGAAAATGTAATCGCTGATATAAAAAACTTCCTACTCGAAAATACTACTGTAGATGTCCTCTTCTTTGGTGAACGAATCATTGAAGTTACTCTCCCAATGCTTGTTAAACTTAAAGTCACTAAATCCGATCCGGGTGTTCGGGGAGATACTGCGACTAATGTAACTAAACCGGCAACTCTCGAAACCGGTTACACTGTTCAAGTACCTATTTTTATCGAAGAAGGTGAATATATCAAAGTCGATACCAGAACCGGCGCGTATGTAGAAAGAGCAAAATAATAGTAACCAAAGCACGTGACCGGCGCATGCCTGGTTCTTGCTTTGGATTGATTGCCCAAATTTAGAGTAACCAAAGCATCTTGCTTTGGATTAACAGCCCAAATTTATATTCTAAATGCTCTCAAAACAAAAAATAAATACTCTCAAAACTCGCGCGAAAATTATTTCAGCTGTTCGTTTTTTCTTTGAATCGGAAAATTTTATTGAAGTTGAAACTCCGATAAGAACTCCAGCACCTTTGGCGGAACAAAATATCGATGCTCTTAAATGCGGTGAACTTTACCTTGCAACTTCGCCTGAACCTTATATGAAGCAGCTTCTCGCCGGTGGGTTAAATAAAATCTTTCAAATCACAAAATGTTTTCGAAATGGAGAAATTGGGGAGAGGCATAACATTGAATTCTCTATGCTTGAATGGTATCGCAAGGATGCAGACTATTTGAACCTTATCGATGATGTAAAAAACTTGTTGGATTTTATTTGTGATAAAGTAGATTGCAGTAAAATATTCTCCGATTTCGAAATCATCTCCTTAGATGATGCATGGAAAAAATTCACTGGTACCCCTCTTGATGATATTCCTGATGGATTCGAATTCGATAAAACTATGGTCGAAAAAATAGAACCTGATTTGCCTGTAAATAAAACCGTCGTTATTTCTGATTTTCCGGCTGTCTTTTCACCAATGTGCAAACAGAAAAATGATAATCCTTTCAGAGCTGAACGTCTCGAAATTTATATTAATGGTGTCGAACTTGCCAATGGCTGTACTGAACAAATTGACAAAAAATTGCAAATTAAACGCCTGCGCGATGAACAATTAGAACGAAAAAAAATGGGAAAAGATGTTTATCCATGGCCTGATAAATTTGTCGATTCACTCGATAATATGCCGCCTTCAGCAGGAATGGCACTTGGTATTGACAGACTTATTATGATTTTATGCAATGCTGATAAAATTGAAGATGTTTTAACTTTCTCAGAACTATAAAAGTAAATTAAGCTTCCAGCTTAATGTTTTTTGACCGTTTTGATTTGAACTTTCGTTTTTAGATTTTACTTTTAGTTTAATAATTGATAAAATAATACTCGTTAAATCGTAAAATCATAAAATCGTAAAATCTTTAAATAATAATATAGGAAATACTATACAATGAAACCAACACTCTTGATTCTCGCAGCAGGAATGGGCAGCCGATACGGCGGACTTAAACAACTCGACCCCGTAGGGCCTAATGGTGAAGTTATTATGGATTACTCTGTTTACGATGCCGTTAAAGCAGGATTTGGTAAAGTCGTTTTTGTTATACGACGTGACTTTGAAGACGAATTTAAAAATAATATCGGAAGCAAATATTCAGGATTGATTGATGTTCAATACGCTTTCCAGGAATTAAATGATTTGCCTGAAGGATTCTCTATTCCGGAAGGCCGTGTAAAACCCTGGGGAACAAGTCACGCAATTCTTGTTGCTAAAAATATGATTAATGAACCTTTCTGTGTCATTAATGCCGATGACTTTTACAGTAGAGAAGCTTATATGAAAATTTCTGAACGATTGAGTAATACTGACCCTGACACTACTGATTGGAGTATGGTTGGCTTTGAACTAAAAAATACTTTGTCGGAATTCGGTGGCGTTACACGCGGGATTTCTAAAACTGATCAAAAAAATCTATTGATTTCCATTCAGGAAATGTTCGAAATCGTTCAAAAAGGTGATATTGCTATATCTGCTGATATTGATGGAAATAAACACGAACTGCAGCTTGATGCAATTGCTTCAATGAATTTTTGGGGATTTACACCTGTTCTTTTTAAACTTTTAGGTGAGGATTTTGTTGGTTTCCTTAATGAAAAAGGAAATGAGATGAAATCGGAATTTCTTATTCCTACTTCTGTTGATGAATATATCTCTTCCGGTCAAGCTACTATGGAAGTTTTATCTTCTTCTTCAAAATGGTTTGGCGTTACTTATTCAAATGACAAACCTTATGTCGAAAAAAGTATAAAAGCTCTCACTGATAATGGTGAATATCCAACCCCGCTATTTTAAAAAATATATTTTTTAAAATAAGTAAACAACAAGAACCGGCGATCACAATCGCCGGTTCTTGTCGTTTGAGGAAGATTATTTTATCCAAATAGTTTATAATCCTAAATAACACAGTAGAATTTACGATTCTTTTCAATAATTTCGATATTGTTAAACAAAAATCTTTAACGACAGAATCATGATTGACAGAATCATTAAAAAAAAGTTAAAATATAAAATGAATTGATTTCACTACCATCCCGCAGAAAAATACATTTTTGTATTTAAAAATGATTCTGTAGACCATGATTCTGTCGAAAAAAAATCACCATACTTTCTCAAATTTATTTTATTTTCATTTTGTATATTGCAAATTTAAAGAGGATTTTATTTTTTCCATGAAATTGGAATTTGTACTACCGCCATACACATCGTATTTTTTTGTAGAGCCTAAATAATTGGAATAAATACTTCCGTCTAATTGTATTTGCAAACATTTTGTCGTAAATTGCTTGGGTCGAAAATATAAATGAAGATATGGGTGGTCAATTCCTTTTGGAAGGTTTAACTTAATATAAGGATTTTCAGCAGTAATATATAAACCTTCTTGACCCTTAAGATAATTTTGATATACCTGGGTGACAGACCATTTTTTCGGTAATATTTGTGATATTTTTTCTTTGAAAAGAATTAAATCCTGATTTATAACATATTCTCCTGCCTCAACAGCAACAAGATAAGTTGGTGTCATTAAACAAAAAAACAATATACTAATACTTGTAACAATAAATTTTCTCATTTCAGTATTCATCTATATTATTGAATCGCTCTTTCAGAGCGAGTTTGTGTTGTTTTTCTTTTCCCGGGGCTGTTCCCGAAACTCTCCGGTGCTTCGCGAGCAATATCTTCTACTTTTTACTTGAGAGTGAACATGAGTACAGTGTTACTTCGTTAGGAAAATTCGAAATTGGAACTTCTCTTTGGTTATTAATTATAAGTCTCAATTTCGAACTCTCAACTCTCAATTCTCAAGTTTAATAAATACTTGATTTCCACAGGAAATCTTTGATTTGAATTTCCACACACGGCCTACGGACCACTGACCACGGACTACGGACCACGGACTACGGACCACTGACCACGGATCACGGATTACGGATTACGTGCCACATCAATCACATCCTTAATCACGTCTGCTGAAATTGTTTTTGTTGCTTCGCTCAATGCTTTAACAAGCGAGTCGGTATTATTAACTTCACACTCAACGGATTGTTCGTAACTTTTCTAAAAAATAATTTTCTGAGGAATAGTTTTGAAAGCAGGTTTTGATAAAGTTACATTTATTTTTACTGTACCGAATGATTTTTTACCTTTTATATTCTCCTGGATTTCTGTTAGTGCACTTGATAAAAGTAAATCAGGCGTCTGTAACTGCCCGGGAATGATAACGCCCTTAAATGCACCACTTTTTATAAAATCACTTCTGAAAGATTCTGTCATCTGAGTCTGAGGAGCTGAAATCCATTGTTTGTAAGGATAAAAATTACATTTGTATTTCTCGCTGCTGTACATAATAGAATCGCGATTAAATGTTTCGCTGATATAAAATGACTTTATTAAAATAGTTTTGTTGACTGATGCATTGGTAGAAATTTCCGGGGTATAGTCAAGCTGATAATATGAAATTACAGGTGCAGGCTGCTTTATTAACGAGCCGCATCCACTGAAAAATAACAGTACAGATAATAATAATATTTTTGTAATATGTTTAATTATCATTTTTTACTCCTTTGGAGGTTTTGCAAATAAAGTTTGCGATGGACGGTCCTTTAATGATTCGGAAAAAGAACGTAAATTACTTATTGTCTTGCTCAAATCCTGAAGCATTGGCTCAAGATTGCTTTCAGTAATATATACCGAACGATTTAAGCTTTGGCTTATTTCTGTTAATTGGGTGAGTAGTAAACTTAGATGTTCAGGAGAAATATTTTGTACTATATCACGGGCTTTTCCTGAAATAAACAATGAATTGTTAATAAAATTTGTTAAAGATCCATCTTCTATATAATGAGAAATTACATCGCTGGCTTCTCTGGAAACAGCAGCTATTATATTCATATTTGAAACTATAGGTCCCCAGTTCTTTTCCGAAGTGGCCGCATTTATCTGATGGAGCGCCTGGGTTAATCCGGCTGATATCGCTCCGAGATTAATAGATTTCATTTGCTTCTGGAATTCTATAATCAGATCCGTCAGACCTGGCGACGGGCGAGAGGGAATTACTTTGTATTCAGGAAAAAAATCAAAATGTATATTATTGGTCGGTGTTGTCGCGATTCCAATTCCCAGGTACTTCAGACCTGTAATTCCTGCCGATTCAATTCGGGTAATCTGTTGAGTTGTTACTTTAAAGTCAGCACGCAATGCCATAACCACTTCAATTAATTCGCCGTCAGGTGCGAGTTCAACATCGGTGATTCTACCTACATTTACGCCTCGGTATTTTACGGGTGTATCTTTATTGAGTCCGCTGACATCCTGATTGAAAAAAGTTACGTATGTATTGGTATCGCCTGCATATCTTAAAACGCCCCAAAAAAGCAGAGCGAAAATTAACAGCGCCATACTTACCACTACAAATAAGCCTATTTTAAAATTGTTTGATTTGGTTGCCATAATTTTAATTTAATGATTTAGTGATTTAGTGATTTAACGATTTTACGATTTAATGATTTAATGATTTTAATTCAATCGTTTCAATCGTTCAATCGTTCAATCGTTTAATACTACTAGGAATTCTGTTAAAAAAATTATATGTTTTTTTATTAGTTATATCGCTTTTCAATTCATCCGGTGAACCATCTGCAATTATACTTTTTGTTTCTTTGTCCAACATAAGAACTCTTTGGGCAATGGCAAAAATACTGTTCAATTCGTGCGTTACCACTATTATTGTCGCACCAAGACTTTTGTTGATTTGAAGTATTAAATTGTCGAGATCAGCTGACGATATCGGATCAAGTCCCGCTGACGGTTCATCAAAAAATAATATCATCGGGTCAAGCGCCATCGCTCGGGCGAGGCCTGCTCTTTTTTTCATTCCACCGCTTATTTCTGATGGAAGATAATTTTCAAATCCGGATAAATTTACCAATTCCAATTTTAACTGAACAAGTATATCTACAGTTTCCGGAGGTAAAGATGTATATTCTTCAATCGGCAGTTTTATATTTTCGGCAAGTGTTAGAGAGCCGAATAAAGCTCCTGATTGAAACAAAACTCCTGTCTTTGTTAGTATGTGCAGCTTTTCTTTATGCGTTGCGTTGACTATGCTTTCATTATCAATAAGTATATCACCGGCTTTAGGTTCTTCAAGTCCAATCATATGTCTGAGTAAAGTACTCTTGCCGCACCCGCTTCCTCCGCATATAGCAACAATTTCACCCCGGTCAATATTAAAACTAATATTTTCATGAATAATTACATCGCCATATCCGGTTGTAAGATCACTTACCTGAATAACTGGATGAAAAGATTTGTTGGGTTTATTATTCAAAGTGTCAGGTGTTGAAAATTACTGTAAAAAATCCGTTGAAAACTACTATTAAAAAAATGCCGCTCACAACTGCTGAAGTCGTTGATAATCCTACGTCTCCGGCACCACCTTTAACTTCAAAGCCGCGCATACATCCAACACCGGCAATAAGTATTGCAAAAACAATTGATTTTACAAATCCCTGGAAAATTATAAACATATTTATTGAATCTAATGTTTGAGCTATGTACATTGATGTAGGTATGTCAAGAAATAACATGACTGTTACTATTCCTCCAACGATTCCGGCTACATTGGCTATTAATAATAAACATGGCATCGCAAGAGTAACTGCTATTATTCTTGGAATTACAAGAAAATGCTGAGGGTTAATTCCCATACTTTCCAACGCGTCAATCTCCTCTGACACTTTCATAGTCCCTATCTCTGCCGCGAATGCCGCGCCCGAACGACCCGCGACAAGAACTGCTGTAATCATCGGACCAAGTTCCTGAACCATTGCTATCGCAACAAGATTGGCAACATAAATTTCAGCGCCGAACTGTGCTAACTGACCTGCTCCGAGAAGCGCAAGTATAACTCCTATTAAAAATTGAATAGTTATAAGAATCGGCACAGCGTCAACGCCGGTTCTTTCAAAAAGTAAAAGAATATCACCCCATCTGACATATCGTGGATGAATAATCGCGTACATTAATGCCATAGTAACTTCGCCAATAAAAACAATTATATTTTTTAAATCATTAATAAATTTTAGAGCAGCATTACCAATACGTATGATTATTACTTCTCTTTCGGGATTTATAAATCTAACGGGTTGGGCAAGCGAGTTGATATCAATTAATGATATAAAATTCTTAATATCTTCAGTCATTTCTTCTATGGAAAAATAACAGTTTTGTTCCTGGCAAAATCGCTCTATTTCTATTACAACTGCCGCTCCGGCACTGTCAAAATAATCTACTTCAGATAAATCTAATAATAATTTCTTGAGGTGAAGCCCTTTGGTTTGGGTATCAAATTGTGAGAGCATGAGCGATGCGTTTTTGACGTCGAGACGTCCTGCTAATTTAACATTAGCGGTACTGCTTTTTTCGTCTATATCTATCTGCAAACTATCAATCATATTACATAAGAACTTTATTTGAATAATTTAATTGGAAGTTATTATAACAAATTTGGCGGTTTTTGTAAAATAGAATAACGGGAATAGTTACTAGTGGAAGTGTGGAAGTGTGACCGTGTGGACGTGTGGAAGTGTGAAAGTGTGAAAGTGAGAAAGTGGGGAGGGATTAACTTCGAATTTCCTCCCATAATTCCCATATCTCCCATATCTCCCATAGCACTGACTACCTGACACCTGAATATCCAATATCTAACTCTCAACTACCAATTATCAAGTTTAAGACATGGTACCCCGCCTCCGGCTGGGCAAGTCTGACACCTGACACCTGACACCTGATTACCGACCACGGATTACGGATTACCGATCACGGATCACGGATCACGGATCACGGATCACGGATTACGGATTACGGATTACCGATCACGGATCACTACCGGTTCGCCCGGTTTATTATTATTTTTTCAACCTTCCGGGAGAGTATTTCCTGTGATTCTTTGTTGATTGTTTCAGCTTCTATCTCCGCTCTGAAAATTTCAGACCGAACAATAAATTTCTCCGTTCCGATCATTGATAATTTATTCTTTTTTATTGTTTCATACAATTCACCGGCTGTTTTGAAATGTTTTCCCGACCGAATATTTTTCGACAGCGTAATCGCGAGATTTGTTCTGTTTTTACAAATATCTATAAGTTTGTTTTGTGGAATGGTGTTTATATTAACATATTTTCTCTCTGTAAATGGGTGGAGATAAATTCCGCGTAACCATAATGCCGATTGCTCTTTTGACAAAACATTGTGAGTGGTAATTTTAAGTCTTAACCTCCCGGACTTTAAAATTTTTTCCGGTATTATTCCGAGAAAAATCCGGTCGGATAAGTCAAAAGCTTTTTTCTTTACAACAGGTGTATATTTTATTTTGTCTTCATCCCATATCGATATTGATAATTTTAATAACTTATTTGTCAGAACGCTTTCCTCAAATATACTCGATGGGAAAAAAGATCCTTTGGATCCACGACCGGAAAGAGTTAATTTTACTGATGAACTAACTCGCGGTAAATTTGTCCATTCAAATATTATCGAACCTGATGCACCGAATATGTGAACTCCTCCTGATGTTCCGTCGGGAGAAATTACTGCTGTTTTATTTACAGATTGTGTTGATGCAAAAACATTTGGAATTAATAATTTGCATGAAGATTCGCTGAATGAATGTATTGATAGGGGAGATATACCTTTAATAAAAAGTTTGTCCGCAAGAATTCCCGGTGAACCAATCGGGTATTCAGGTGAATTATCATCAAAAATAATTTTGCCGCCTTCAAATCTTTTTATTTTTATTTTATCGTTTATTACTTTTATATTGTTCAATGAATGTGTAAGCGCATCGCTGAACTTCAAAAAACGCGAATTACATAAATACCAGTCGTTTGATGTGCTTATTTTAAGCTCGTTTAAAACAGCTGATTTTTCAATAGGGGAATCGTATCTGTTGTTTCTGACCTGCCGACAATTATTTTTGCTGTTATCTATTTCACGTGTGACAGTATCCCAACTGATTTTATTGACTTCAAGTTGACCCGAAGAAAGTTTTTTGAACATACTCGATTTGTTTTCACGCTTTATCTTTTGCGGTTTATGAATTGTCGCGGCGATTTTGCCTTCGGGATTTAAAAGATAATATTCACTTATTATATCTGATAAACCGTTGAACTTTAATTCACCTTTTTTTGTATCAGTAAATCTCTTGCGCGAACCGGCCATACGAACAACTAACGCTGATTTTTTTTGTTCTATAATTATTCCCGGTACCGGAGAATAATTCTCATCATCGCCATCTGCATCAAAGAGTACAACTTCATTTTTCAAATCGGAAATTTTGTCTGACCAGTTAACGCCTGCGATTTCGATTTCCCAATCAGATTCCCATGGCTGACTTTTATCTGAGGTACTTTTTTGTGAATATGTTTTTAAAGGTTTAATTGATTTAACTTTAAAAAAAGGTCCCCATACACTTTTATTAATTTGTATCGCCGGAATGTTTTCGCCCTCATTATTTCCCCAAACGCCATTTTTGTTTGCCCCGGAAAATCTATCAAAAAGAGATGAATCCGCCGTTAATATTAACGATGAATTCGGTGGAATTACAGGTGAAGGATTTTCAACTCTGGCCGCTGCTTTCACAGAATAATAAACAGATGTTTTGAACGGCGAAGAATTGAAAATTAAATCACCGCATTTGTAACTAAGCCGCCAGTCGTGGATATTTATAAATGATTCAGAACTGTTGTAAAGCGTAATGAATTCCGGCTGCTCAATTATCGCGCTGTCAATGAAAAAAGGATTATATTTTGAAACTCCTCTTTCGGGCGAACGGATTATCAGTTCAAGGTAATTTCCTTTTTTATATGCATGTGATGTTGCCGGCTTGCCATTGTTAAAAACTGCAACACCATTTTTTGAAAACTCTATTTCCTGAAGCGATTCCATTCCAAAAAAACTCGCGGACGCTTTTAGTTTTTCAGAAAGACGGTTGCCGGTGAAAAGGGTCATTCGATAATCGCTTGACGAACTTACATTCGTAATTAATATACCGTCAGGGGCGGAATTGGTTAACGTAAAAATCGCACCGCGCTCCTTGGCTGAACGAGTTTTAAATATTTGCATTTCATTCAATGAAGAAAACCAGCCGACAAATGTTACCGTTTGCCTGAACGTTCCTGTCGGCATGAACCGGTTGTAATTATCATCCTCAAAAAATAATGTGTCAGTTGTGTTGCTGATAACATTCTGCTTTTTTAAATTGCTTCCCGCACCGGTAACTGCAACGATATTGTTCCACATTCCGGGATGCCACATTGGTAATTCGGCATCAGAACGCATTTTCGAATATTCATTCCAACCCGGGAGATTTGACATTGGTTTATCATCGAGTTTAACTGCTACATTTGTTTTCCCGGTTTCATTGTTATAAAAAAGTCGAGTATCATTTGCAAGAAAAAAATTGTGAGCTGAACGCTGCTCATAATATCTGCCAAGACGCATTGAATCGTCAAAATGAATCCATCGGGAATCAGTATTGTCAGCTATAATGTCAAAAGTTATTGCTTCGGTGTCGGAAATATTTATATCAGAAAGATAATTGTTCGCATCGCGATCATCAATCAGCATCGCAGTAACTCTGTTTAATTTTAATTCATTCGTGGATGAATTATCAAAACATTTTATTAATCTTTTTAAATTGTCTTTACTGACCGCATTTATATCATCAGTTGGTATCCATTTGCCACCTGCCCATGCGACCGGAGTTAATGGCTGATAGTCATTGGGATGTTCTTTTGACGGTTTGATATCTTCAACATAAAATCTATATCTGCAAAGTGTGCCTTCAATAGGCCCCGGCAGACAGAACCATTGTGAGAATTTATTTGATGCGGAATTTTGCTTTTGTACAAACCATTCGTCTGAAAATGAATCATAACAATTTACCGATAAATCATCGTATAAAAGCGCTTTAATATGATTCTCGCCCGACTGCATTACTGAGTCAACAGCACTTTTACATAATGCATATCGTGATGAATCTAAAGATGTAGAGCTGTTTATCGTTGTGTATACTGCTAAAAGACTGAAAATTGTAAGCAGTAGTAGAACAATAATCAATGCTCCGCCTTTATTTTTTGATGATTTGTAATACAATGGATTAATTCCCCCTTTCCTAAAGGGGGTAGGGGGATTTTATTTTGATTAATGGATTAATGGATTAATGGATTATTGGATTATTGGATTAATGGATATGGAGTGCAGGAATAAAGCCGCAATAGCGGCATTTACTGCGCGGACGCGAAGCGACCGAAATACTTTGGATTGATGGATTGATGGATTTGGATTGTTGGATTGTTGGATTATACCACCCCGGCCTACCGGCCACCCCTCCTAAAACAGGAGGGGAGTTTATTGGATTACTTCTTTACCATAATTGAAATTTTATTAAATTTCAATTAACCGAATACCATCGCGCCTGGGCGCGATTTGCGCTTGCAGCGCAACTAAGATTCAATTCCTTTTCGTGCGTGAATTCCATTCTGATAATAATGTTTAATTTCCCGCATTTCGGTTACTAAATCAGCGCGCTCAATAATTTTTTTATCTACATTTCTACCTGTCAAAACTAATTCTACATTTTTGGGTTTGTTGTTTATTAATTCTAAAACTTCGTCTACAGAAATTAACTTGTAATAAATAGCAATATTTATTTCGTCCAGCACTACAATTTCATGTTTTCCTTCTGCGATAATATTAGACACTTCCCCAAAACCATTTTTGGCAACTTTTATGTCTTCTTCATCCGGTTTTTTATAGATAAAGCAATCACGACCATATTGCTTTAAAGTAATATTTTCAGAGAGTTTCTTAATTGAATGAAGTTCGCTATACTCCATCCCTTTAACAAATTGCGCGAAAAATACTTTTAATCCGGCACCGGCTGCACGCAAGGCTAATCCGAGTGCGGCGGTAGTTTTTCCCTTGCCATTTCCTGTATAAACCTGTATATAACCTTGCATAAGATTGGATTGTTGGATTAATGGATTATTGGATTAATTCCCCTCTTGAGAGGGGTGCCCGCAGGGCGGGGTGTGTTAAAAATAAATAATAAATGATAAATAAAAAATAAAAAATAAAAAATAGAAACCGGTTCCGGAAGATCAACTACGGCAGCAAAAGCATCTATTTCAGATGCATATATAGTTTGCGGATTCTCTATTTTTACATAGTTGATAAATGATAAATTCGTCGCTTGACCATCAGCCGTCTTTAATTGCGATAAATCTACCGGCGCTCCTCCGGCCGAACCGTCATAAGCTTGAACAGTATTTGTGTAAGACCATGTGCCGTCAATCCAGTCGTTAGTAAGTAATGCCGGATTTGCAGGATAAAGATAATCTGCCGGTTCGCCGTTTAAATCAATTGATTGTGTCGGCAAAAGGGAATCAGCAAAACAGTTTGTCGCCATGAACCAATTTGTTAAATCGGCGCTCACCCAAATTTCAATTGGTTCTTCAACGATTAGAAACCAGGGATTTGTCTGAGGAAGTCCTTCATCATAAATATAATGAAAAAATGAATTTCCGTAAACTAATAAATCAACACCAAAAGGATGTTCCGGATCATCATAATTATTTATCTTACGACCCATTTTTACAATAAGTTTTCCGCCGTCACCTATAGAAACAATTTGATCGGGTAACCAGGGGGCGTTAATTATTGTTACGCTTGTCATGTTTGTCATTGGTTCATCGGCGTAGGTATATTTTGCAGCGTGCCCGAGAGCAGTATTTGCGTTAGTATAAGTTAGGACAGCATTATTACCCGGCAGATATTCAATAATTTCTGTTGCCCAGTCATTGCTGTTGGCAAATGCTGACAATCCGCAAAAAATGATGATAATTGCCCGATAGAGTGTCACTTTATTGTTAAAAATAATTCTTTTCATATTTTATTATTTTATAGCCACTAAGACTCTAAGACACTAAAAATCATTTTATTTTAGATTTTAGATTTATGATTTTAAATTTTAAAACAACAATATTTCTTTCTTCTAATGATTTTGTAATATTTTTCTTCTTTGTGTCTTCGTGCCTTTGTGGCTATTTTTAATGTTGTGAAAAAATTGGGGGATAAAAAAATCCCAATCCGGGTTTTCTTCGGATCGGGTTCAAATGGGGAGATTGAGTGCAGTTATTCACTAATCGCCGTCGCTCTTGAAGCCGAAGAAATGACGGATATGTTTTATCAGGTCGGTCTTCTGGCTTCTGACTTTGGCTTCTTCCTCCTTCCCGTCTGATGACAGTGGATAATGGAAGTTGCGTGGTCAGTTACAGCGGCGGTCCCGCGCCGGATTTTAACCGGCTTCCCTGCCTGTGAGGTATATTTCACAGGCTCCTGACAATACGTTGCTAATTATAGCAGAATCTTATTTTATAAGCAATGGTAGGAATTTGTCTATTGAGTCTATCATGTCCATTAGGTTCATTAGGTCCAATAGGACCAATAGGACCCATAGGACCCATAGGACCAATAGGACCAATAGGACCAATGGTCAATTAGGTCAATTCTATTCCTGAAAAGTTCTTGACTTGCGTCCCTACCTCTGATAGAATTATATATATGAAAAAACAGAAATCTAAACGCCAGGCTATACTTCTTAATAAATGTTCGGATGGTACTTTTGATCAGCCGCTTATTGATTCACTGTCCGCTGAAATCAAAAAAAAATATAAAGAATTTATTACGGTCCTAAGCGAAGATGAAATTGAAAATAAAATTAATGATTCTTTGCCTAATGATATCTTTGTTGTTGGCGGAAAAAAGGCGATGATGATGGCAAGCCGGCTTGGCCTTCATTTTCGTGAAAAAAATATTAACGCAAGATGTGTGTTGACACCGGCTTGTCCTTATAATAGTGTTCCGTTCAATGATTTTAGCTCGGGATTCGGTTCGGCTCTGAAATGGTGTGTTAATTTGGGGAATGATATGCTTTCGGCCAGATCAGATTCTGCCGATAATTGTTCAGTGGGAATTGTTCAAATTGACGGCGATGATAATGGTTGGCTGACAGCCGGTGCGGCATCGCTTATACAGGGAAATGAAAAAGTTATATTTTTAACCTGCAAAACAATTTTTAACGAAGAAAAATTTTGTGCAGCACTTTTAAGAAAACTTAAAAAAAACAACGTCGCTGTTGTTTTTACATCGGAAATTATCCGCGATGCACAAATGAAAAAAATCAGTGGCGCTAATCAACCGGTTACAACCGCTATATCGAAAATTATTCTTAAAAGACTTAATCAAAACTCTTATTCGATAATTATAAATCCTGAAAAGTTTTTTGACAC
>JAUVKG010000284.1 GCA_030596365.1 Chlamydiota bacterium
AATTCAATTTCGAAGCAATTGTATCGGTAATCTCATCGCCGCCGAAGGTGATACTTCTTGTAAATAGCAACTCGCCTGTTTTAGCAGAAACAACAATCATTTCCGATCGTCTGGCACCCAAATCAATTAAGACAATATCACCTGAATCAGTTGTCGGCAATGTTTTACGAAGTGAAAATGCCAAAGAATTATAAAGAGCAAAAGCGGTAACATCAATAACACTCTGCCGGCATCCTTTTACATTACAAAGTTCAAGGAATTTTGGAATAACTGCCTTTCGGACAGCTGCAAGAGTAACAACGGATTTATTTCCGGAACTTTCCAATGCATCTGCCGCTTTTTTCGCCTCAATAGCTTTTTCTGAAGTCGGATCAGAAATATCAGCGCTATTATCGGGCAAAGAATTCGCGTCACCTATCGGTATAAAATCAAAATCTATAACAGCGCGGTCAACAGAAAAAGGCAAATGTTTTTCGGCTTCAAAAGGAACTATCTGTTTAATTTGTTTAGCGGAAACAGACGGAACTTCAAAACGCTTGACACTAACAAATTCCAGCGGCAACATACTAATGAAAGATGCATTCTTGATGTTGTTTCTCTCAAGTACTACCGCAAGCGCAGAAGAAACCTGCTCAGGTGTAATATCACCGCGAGCAGAAAGATATGGAATTGGTTCCGCATCAAGAATAGTAGTTTCAATAACATCTTTACGTTTATGCAAAACAGCAATTTTAACGTAACGCGATCCGACGTCAATCGCTACGAGATGCTCGTTTTGTTTAATAAAGTTGCTAAGAAGCTTACTTTTCTTTTTCTTTTTGTCAGGCATTTTCTTTAGAAGTTACAGGTGTTCGGTGTTCAGTGTTCGGTGTTCAGTGTTCGGTGTTCAGTGTTCGGTGTTCAGTGTTCAGTGTTCAGTGTTCAGTGTTCAGTGTTCAGTGTTCAGTGTTCAGTGTTCAGTGTTCAGTGTTCAGTGTTCGGTGTTCAGTGTTCAGTGTTCAGTGTTCAGTGTTCAGTGTTCAGTGTTCGGTGTTCGGTGTTTGGATTTTCCATCAATCCATCAATCCATCAATCCATAAGCTGGAAGCTTATGTTACTTTTCATCCATTATTCCATTAATCCACTAATCCACAAGCTGAAACCCGGCATTCGCGGGTCAAGAGCTTATGTTACTTTATTTACTTAGATCAATATCAGCTTTAGATATTGCAGCTGTTTTTTTGGATTCAAGAGCCGGACACTTAATTTTCACATCACCATCCCGCTGCTCAACAACATAATCACTCCCCCACGGATCTGAAGGCATTTCTTCAAGATAGCCTGCAGTTACGAGATCCTGAAGTGAAGATATGGGTTTTCCTTTGTCCAGCTGATATGAATCTGCCTGGAGCTGAATTGACCTTACATCAGCCGTTGCGGCAGCTATTCTTGCTTTCTCAGGATTTTTAAGAAGTCTTGGAGCAACTACAGCGCCAAGAATAGCAATAATAGTTATAACAACGAGCAGTTCGATAAGAGTAAAACCGGTAGGTTTAGTTCTTCTTTTTTCGTTTTTTTTGTTCATAATCAGACTCCTTATATTTTATAAGTTATTCAAAAATTGGATTACAGGATTAGTGGATTATTGGGAAATCCATCAATCCATCAATCCATTATTCCATTATTCCATTATTCCATTCCTTTACGCTTCTTCAGTTACTCTTAGCACTTCTTCGATTGTAGTAATACCCGCGCAGGCTTTTTTCCAGCCATCCTGCTGAAGAGTGATCATACCATCTTTAACTGCCTGTTTTTTAATTTCATAAGCAGCTGAGCGTTCAAGAGTAAGTTTTTTAATTTCCTCGGTAGTTTGCATAAGTTCAAAGAGAGATATCCGCCCTTTATAACCTGTACCTCTGCATTCATCACATCCAACCGGTTTATAGTATGTTTGTGTTCCTTTTTTAACAGAATCTTCAGGAAGCATTAAACGTTCAATATATTCTTCAGCATCAGTTTCGTAGGGTTGTTTACAATTAGGACATAACACTCGAACAAGTCTTTGAGCTATGATTCCGATAACCGAAGAAGTGATCAAATAAGGTTCTACGCCCATATCAATAAGTCGCGTCACAGCACTTGGTGCATCATTGGTATGAAGGGTAGAGAAAACGAGATGACCTGTAAGCGAAGCCTGTATAGCGGTTTCCGCGGTTTCAATGTCACGAATTTCACCAACCATCACTTTGTCAGGATCCTGACGCAGGATTGAACGCAATCCGCTTGCGAAAGTCAAGCCTACTTTTGGATTAACATGAATTTGATTAATTCCGGAGATTTGATATTCAACAGGATCTTCAATCGTAATTATTTTTACGTCCTGAGTGTTAAGCAGTGAAAGTGAACTGTAAAGAGTTGTCGTTTTACCACTTCCGGTAGGTCCGGTAATAAGAATAATTCCATGAGCGGAGTTAATGATTTCAGTGTATGTTTTCAACATCTCCGGATCAAAACCAAGATCGGTAAGATCAAGCATCAATGCAGTTTTATCAAGCAAACGCATAACTACATTTTCTCCCCATACAGTCGGCATGATAGAAACACGAATATCAATTTCTCTGCTTCCAAGTTTAATCTGTATCCTGCCATCCTGGGTTGTCCGCCGTTCAGAGATATCCAGATCTGCCATAATTTTTATACGCGAGATAATTGCCGCATGAAGATTTGACGGTGGACTTGACGATTCGTGCAGCACGCCGTCAACTCTGTATCTTACGAGGAGTTGATTTTCAAATGGTTCAATGTGAATATCACTTGCACGCATCTGCAAAGCATTCCAAATAATCAGATTTACGAGTTTAATGATTGGTGCTTCGTTAGCGACATCAACGCCATCCTGATCTTCTCTTATATGTCCGATAATTTCAAGGTCTTCTTCAGTGAGGTCCTGAATAACTTTTTCGACTGATTGAGCATCACCGCTATGACACTGCTCGATTTTCTTTAAAAGAACATCTTCCGGCACTTCCTCAATAATAAGTTTTGAGTTTAAAATGCGTTCAACTTCATCTATTACAACAATATCATCCAAGTCAGCCATTGCGATTTGAACCGTTCCGGGTTCCGGCTCGCAAATAGGTATCAGTTTATTTTCTTCGAGATACTTATAAGGTATTCTATAGAAAAGCTGCTGATCTATTTTAGCTTCTTCAAGATTAAATTGTTTGTCTTCCATAATTGACTTACTGTTTTGCAGGTGCGCTTCGAGTAATTGGTTTAGCTTGTGTCGATTTCCGTACCGGACTAGGCGAAGTAGTACCCGGGCTATTATCTGTTGTAGTACCGGGGCTTGTTCTTCTCACATTTTTCCCAACTCTCATATTAGGGATTAATGCTCCGCTTCTAAACGGTACAATGTTTTCCCTTTCCTGGATATAAAAAGTTATTTCTACAAGTTCCGGTAATTTTTCCTTAGTATCCGAATCCCACGAATCATCGTAATCATCCTCATCGTAGTATCTGAAAGTCATTCCCACAATGTTTTTAGATAATTCGACTACATAAGCATCTTTAAAATCTTCATCTTCAACATCCGTCACCCATTTTTCCAATATTGTGGAATCACTCTTTTTGTCTTTTTCCAATATGTATTTTACTCTCGCAAGTCCAACATGCCATCGTCCATCAATAAAAGTTGGCGAGGTAGAAGTGGCAAACTCAAGTTCATCATCACCAACTGATTTTCCACCAACACTGGAACCCGAATGCGATTTACCAATAAATTCATGATAATCATTGGTTCCGTATTCAAGATTTTCTATTGATTGAATAATATCCTGCATCGCCAAGCGCGCACTGTGAAATATTTGCGCTCTTTCAGAACCAAAACTGCACACTTTGCTTCCCGCACTAAAAGCCGAATAAATTATTGTCATAACGAGCGCGACAATAATCATCGAAACCAGGACTTCAAGAATAGTAAACCCGCCTGAATACTTACGCTTTATTTTGAGTAAATTCATATTATTTAGTATTTACCTAATAGTTGCATATTATACCAAAAAGCTCAAAAATATGAAAGATGGTACTGTTTTTAGAATGAGTTCATGGATTTTTAGATATGTAAGGCAATTTTTATGCCATTGAAACGATTGAAACGATTGAAACGATTGAAACGATTGAAATCGCTAAATCATTAAATAATAAAATGTGGTATTAATATCCTGAAAGGCTATAACTTGAATAGCCGTAGGTTGCAAGGCAAACCTACGGATTGAAGCATAACAGCAAATCAACCCCAGAGGGGTTGAACAAATATATATAATAATAAATGGGATGTTCAACCCGTTTAGGGTTGTTTATGTTCAC
>JAUVKG010000329.1 GCA_030596365.1 Chlamydiota bacterium
GCTAACATCTGTTTAGCTAATTCAGCCGCTCGGCACGCTGATTTATTTATTTCTTTAATACTGTTTCGTGCAGGTGATGAAGGTGGAAGTTCCTGTAAAGTCAAATCAGCATAGCCAATAACACCCATCAATATATTATTAAAATCATGGGCAATTCCTCCTGCAAGAACACCTAAACTTTCAAGCTTTTGAGCATGCTGCATCTGCCGTTCAAGTTGAATCTTCTTGTCTTCATCGCGGTTTCTTGTACATAAATGCCCAAGAAGCCTGGCGTATAATGCCAGTAATTCACGATCATTTTCTGTGATTGGCTTTTTTTCTATAAAATTGTCTGTCGCAACTAAGCCAATCATTTTTGTTTCAGCCCATAAAGGATAAACTGCGCGATCGGCATACCCGACAACTGTTTTTATTTCGTTATCCATTATTATGTCATTTTCTTTATAATAACCGGTTTTGTTATTTTCAATAAATTGATTTATTAGTGCTTCAGAATTTTTATTATAAGAATATTTTAAATGGCGCTCATCTGACAAATTTCCATTTAAATCTATGCCGAATGTCCCTTGCATCTCATATTGTTTTTTTGTGCGAAGCCAAATTCCCAGTCGCTCAAAACCCAATCTGTTTTTTCCCATAATAATTGCCTGCCGCCATAATTCATCTTCGTTATCACATTTTGATAAATTGGCAGTTACTTCATTTAAAGCTGTCAGTCTTTCACTGAATTTTCTTTCTTTTTCTTCATTTTCACGCAAAACAATTTCTGACTGCACTCGTTTAGTGATATCCCTAACAACAGCGATCACTTTATTATTGCCGAAAGCCGCGTGTTTGCTTTCATAATACATTTTCTTTTGCTTTTTCTCAAGTGAATAATCAAATGATTGTATCTCTCCGGTTTGAAGTGTTTTTCTTATACTTTCAAGTGTCCCTTGCGCAATTTTTTCAGGCATAACATCTTTAATATTTTTCCCTATAAATTGTTCGGGAGGCAGCAATAAGTCTTTATCACTTTTGGCATTGAAATCTAAAAACACTCCTTCACTATCATAAACGAATATAAGATCCGGAATTGCTTTTAGAAGAGCATGATTTCTTTGTTCTGAATCATGTAATTCCGACTCTACTATAAAACGTTGATGAATTCCCTTTTTTACAGCCTTAATTACTAATTTCAATCGTATATTAAGATACAGAAAAAAGACTGAAAACGTTATCGATATTCCTAATAACCATAACCAATGCTGTTCCAATATGTCCAAAAACTTTACTTTACCATAATCTATATAAGGACTCACTCCAAGCTCTTTTAAACATTGATGTACAGCCTGATAATTGTGCGGTATTGTCCAACCGGCACACTTCGCCGTTTGGCACGCAGGTTCGTTTGGTGACATTTCGATTAAAGTTACCATTACTTTTTTTGCAAGATCACAGTCGGTATTTTTTAATCTTGCAATAGGCCATTCAGGATAATCGGAGGTAGAATGTAAAACCTTGAACGAACATACGTTTGTCTGTTTGTTTATAACGCGTAAATCGTTAAGGTTGATTTTCTTTTCACTTGATAATTTTTCCAGAATTCCACTTCGAACTGTTCCTGCATCTGCTTTTCCTGCAAGCACATCCATAACAACTGCTTGATGTGTATTGCCAAATCTGATTTCTTTAAAATCATCATATGGATTCAAGCCTGCATTTTTGAATTCACGTAACGCCATAAGCCATCCGCCAAACGAATATTTATGAACTCCCATGAATTTTTTGCCCTTAAGATCGCTGTAATTATGAATATCATCGTTATCAGCACGGGTAAATACAACTCCCCCAAAGATTGTATAAACATTATCAGATATAAGTTTACACAATGTTGCTATTCGTTCACAGCCGTAATCACGTTCCATCATCACATAATAAGCAGGATTGGCAAATATAAAATCAATTTTATTATTTTCAACAGCAGATAAGATTTCATCAAATCCAAGCGGCTTTATCTCAAAAGAATAATCCGGAATCTTTGTCGTAAGATATTCCGCAGTAAGTGTCCATTTTTGAGTAGTTGCAGCATAACCGTACTTTGCAAGTACGCCGATTTTTACAATTTTATCATTTTCAATTTGATTTTGTGATGCATAAACAGGAGTCAAAATAGAAAAGCATGCAATAAATAATAAAAGATTTATGCAAATATATACTTTAAATTTTGATGTGATGTTTTTTCCCATTGAAAACCAAACCCCATATTAAAATACGGTGCTATATATAATTTGTTAATTTGGAAATTGGTTAATTTAAGAATTTAGTGATTTTCCTAACAAAGTAACACGCTTTGCTTGTTCATTCTGCAATTAACCAATTCTGCAATTCTGCAATTAACCAATTTCTACTGCCGGGCGACCGATACTGTAATAATTCAAGCCATGTTCTTTCATTTCTTCAAGTTCGTATTGATTTCTGCCGTCAAAGATTACAGGATTTTTAAGCTGCTCTTTAATTAGTTTGAAGTTCGGGCTTCTAAACTCACTCCATTCAGTAATAAGAATTAGCGCATCAGCATTATTCAACACATCATCTCTTGAATTCAAATAAGAAATTTTATCACCAAAAATCTCTTTTGCAGTTTCCGTAGCTACAGGATCAAAAGCTTTAATTTCAGCTCCCGCAGCAAGCAATTCATTTATAATAACAATTGACGGAGCTGCGCGCATATCATCTGTTTTCGGTTTAAACGCGAGTCCCCAAACGGCGAAAGTTTTTCCCGATAGATCATCTCCAAAATATTTTTTGATTTTCTTTACAAGAACTTTTTTCTGATTTTCATTTACCGCTTCTATCGCATCAATAAGAATTGGCTGATATCCATTCTCTTTTGCCGTTGCTGCAAGCGCCTGAACATCTTTTGGAAAACATGAACCGCCATATCCAACTCCAGGAAATAAAAACCGTCTGCCGATTCGCGAGTCATGTCCCATTGCCAGACGAACATTATGAACATCCGCACCAACTCGGTCGCAAATATTAGCGACTTCGTTCATAAAAGAAATTCTTGCTGCGAGCATAGCGTTAGAGGCGTATTTACACATTTCCGCCGATCGGTTATCCATAATTAAAGTTTCCGCCCCTGTTCTTGTAAACGGTGAATAAAGTTCATGCATAATTTCAGCTGCTTTTTTGCTTGATGCTCCAATAACTACCCGCTCGGGTTTTAAGAAGTCATCTAACGCGGCACCCTCTTTCATAAATTCAGGATTAGAAACAACATCAAATGGCTGCTCAGTTACTGAACTAATTTTTTCACGCACTTTATCTGCTGTACCAACAGGAACGGTGCTTTTATTAACAATAATTTTATACCCGTCCATAAATTTTCCGATTGATTCAGATACAGCAAATACAGCGCTTAAATCCGCACTGCCGTCCTCGCCCGGCGGAGTGCCGACAGCAAGAAAAATAATATCTGATTTTTTTACGGCAGATTCAATGTCTGTTGTCGGCTGCAATCGTCCGGCATTAAGATTTCTCTGAACGAGTTCTGTTAAACCCGGTTCGTAAATAGGAATTTTTCCGTCAAGCAAATCTTTTATTTTAGCTTCGTTATTATCAACACAAATTACAGAATTTCCACTTTCCGCGAAACAAGTTGCCGCGACAAGCCCTACATATCCGGTACCAATAATTGCAACGTTCATCTTTTTTCCTTATTAATTTTTTATATTTGAACTCTTATTTGTTGTTTTTATCCTACCGACCTTGTGTCGATAGTGAACAAATTAATTTAAACTTTGAATTACTGTTCATTCTTTAACAATTTTCAAAAATCT
>JAUVKG010000312.1 GCA_030596365.1 Chlamydiota bacterium
TTACTATGTAACTTATGCTAAAGTATCATCTGCCAAATGCCAGTCAAGGTTTTCGATTACACTCACTTCAACGATATTATCAGCTTTTTTCAGCAGCATTTTACATTCTTTACTTAAGTTTAATAAGTGCAGAGATTTATTTTTCGCCGCGTATTTTTCGGCAACGAAATTAATCGCTTCCAAGCCTGAATGATCATAAACCCTTGAGTCAGCGAAATCGATAATAATATCTTTCGGATCATTTTCAAAATCGAATAAGCTTTTAAAAGAAGTTACCGAACCGAAGAACAGGCATCCTTGAAGTTTATACACTTTAGAATTTTGTTTTTCAGAGCTAACAGTAACCTTCATTATCTTACCACGATTCCAAGCAAAAATCAATGCCGAGGCTATAATACCCACTATCACCGCAATCGCTAAATCTTCGACAACAGTCACAACCGAAACTAAAATAATAATAAAAGCATCTGCTTTAGGAATTTTAGAGATAATTCGGAAACTTGACCATTCAAAGGTAGCAATTACAACCATAAACATAACACCTACAAGAGCTGCCAACGGAACTGATTCGACATATTTAGCACCAAAGATTACAAAGAAAAACAAACATACTGCGGCGGTGACTCCTGAAGTTCTGCCTCGTCCGCCACCGCGAATATTAATCATACTCTGTCCTATCATAGCGCATCCACCCATTCCGCCGAAAAAGCCATTAAATACATTAGCGAATCCCTGTCCCAAACACTCTTTATTTCCCTTACCTCGCGTATCAGTAAGTTCATCAACTAAAGTTAAAGTCATTAAAGATTCAATTAATCCTACCGCTGCGGCGAGCATAGCGAATGGGAAAATAAGTTTAAGAGTTTCAAAATTAAAAGGTACATCTGGAATTGCAAAAGCCGGAATTGAAGCCGCAATAGTTGTTTTTGACGGATCAATACTTTGAACAAAATCCAGAACTGTTCTCATGTGATATATCCCGGTTCTATCCAAAATAATCGCTACAACAGTTACAGAAACTAAAGCTGCAAGAGTAGCCGGAACGGCGGTAGTTATTTTTGGTAAGAAATAACTAATAAACATAGTAACAAGAACTCCCCCGATCATAATCATCAAAGGAACAGCCGGCAGTAAAGTTTGTGCATCACCAGTACCGATATAGAATTGTGAGAACTGAGCTTTAAAAATAATAATCGCTAATCCGTTCACAAAGCCTAACATAACGGGATGCGGAACTAATCGAATGAATTTCCCGAGTTTCAATAATCCAAAAACTATTTGAATTAATCCCATAAGCAATACCGCGGCAAAAAGATATCCCGTGGCG
Source organism: Chlamydiota bacterium (assembly GCA_030596365.1). Lineage (GTDB taxonomy): Bacteria > Auribacterota > UBA3054 > UBA3054 > B51-G9 > B51-G9. The sequence continues at coordinate 1,328 of JAUVKG010000312.1, forward strand.
GCTGACATTCCAACCTTTGCGCTTTGCATAATCATTAGTGGAGCAAAAATAACCGCCACAGCACCTGTTGCTCCGGAGATCATCCCGGGTCTGCCACCGAAGATAGCGGTGATAAGTCCAACCATAAACGCGGCATATAATCCTACTTTAGGATCTACATGAGCAACGAACGAAAAAGCGATTGCTTCGGGTATTAAAGCCAATGAGACGGTTAAACCTGATAGGATATCAGTTTTAAGGTTTCTCGGTTTACTAATTTTAAGTTTAAAGAATTTATTTTCGAAATGTTCTGTTTTCATAAATGATTATCAATTAAATTTCACTTGTATTTTAGTGTCTTTGTGACTTGGTGGCTATATTCTGATATGTAGGTAATTATTTTTTGTTTATTCTTTTAAACGGTCCGAATATATTTCTTAACGGCCGAACTACAAACGCCACGACATTACTTGTTGATTTTTCTTTCCCGATCCTCAAATTACGTCTTAGGATATGAGGAACAACAAACAATATTCCGATAACAATAAACATAATGTGATAATTATTCAGATTAACAGCTCCGCTCGAAAAATTTAAATTTTTAGTAGCTGTTAAAAATAATCCTGTAATAATAGGAGCAATGGAAATAAAAGCAAAGGTTGTAAAATTTATTATGTTTATATAATTTTGTTTCGAATCGGGAACAGAATGCAAAACATATCTCGTTTGAGCAATTCCATTACCGCTGTGGAAAATTCCGAAACTGAAATACAAAATAAAAATCATCCCTTTACTGAAAATATTGTCGTCAATTACTAACCATAAAATCGTAGTGACTATCATTCCAATATGTGAAATACTGAATATCGCTCGATTACCAAACATGTCCGCAAGTTTTCCCCAGAATCTAAGCGAAAGAATTGCGCCAACGCCGAACATAGACGTTGCGGCAAGGATAAACCCGCTTGAATAGTGGAGCTGCTTTAGCATTTTAATTTTAAACGGTTCAGGAGCGGCAGCAAGAAATGAATAACAGCCCAAATAAATTATACAGTATCTCAACTGTTTAATTTTAAAAACTTCTATAAACCGTCCGATAATATTTTGCTGTGAGATGTGATGTGGTTGAGGAGGTTTTTCTTGAATAAACAGCAAAAGAATAAATCTTATTAAGAGTAAAACAAAAGCTGCAGCAAATATAATTTCAAATTTCCACCACGCTGAACTTTTACCAAGAAAAATCGCTATCGCAATGACAGTAATTACTGAAGCAAACTGCCATGAAGTTCTAAGCCGCGCGAAAAATCTTCCTGTTAAACGCACAGGAGTGGTGTCCTGCAGCAAAGGAAACCAAGCTGTATTACCAATAGAACCGCAAATATTAATTAAAATCTGAATGGCGAATAAAGATGCCAAAGCAATGACCGGGCGATAATTTTGTGCGATATGAGGAATTATCAAATAAAGCGTTACAAGAAGTGTTGACGCCGCTGTCCACGGAATCAAAACTTTCAGTTTACCATATTTTTCAATAGCCTTCATACTAAAAATACCGAGAACCAAAGGAGCGGTAACCGAAGCTGCAAGTAGCCCGAGATAAATATTTCCTGCACCAAGTTTTATAGCAACAAGTGAAAGAATATTGATTGAAATGCAAGTTGCACCAGCAACACCGAACACGGCGCAAGAGATGACGAGAGTCATATTTTTACGTCGATTTATTTTATGAGGTGAAATATTATTTTTATTATTATGTGTCATCATTTCGCGTTGTTTTTTTGAGACGCAATATCTTGCGTCTTTACTGTCGCTCGGATGAAATTATTTTGCAGTCGCAAAAAAATTTGTAGTGTTAGTTTTTTTTCATGCTTGTTTTTATTTGTTTTTTCTCGCAGCATAAAGTATAACCAAAAAGCATATTTTTATTAAGGGGATGATTGGAATACAGGTTTAAAGTTTAAAGTTTTTTTATTAATAATTTTTTCTGTGTCGTTCAGTGTCATTCCGTGGGCAAATTTTATTTTTATTACAATATTTGCTCAATTGTTTGATTACAAACATGTTTTTTGATAAAATATTAATATGAATTCAAAACTTATAGATTTAAAGCATGACTTTTTGTTCGCGAAATGTGTTCTTGTTGAAATTAACGAGCCGGTTGTTCAACTTCACACTCACAAGTTTGACGAAATAGCCTTTGTATTAAAAGGTTCCGGAATTCATGAAGTTGACGGCGATCGGTATCCAATAATGCATGGGGATGTCTTTGTTACTCACGGTAACCAGAGTCACAGGATAGTAGAACAACAAAATCTCATTCTCGCGAATATTATTTATGAAAGAGAGCATTTTCAGGAAATTAAAGATGAATTTAAAGAGCTGCCCGGATTCAACGCTTTGTTTGTATATGAACCTCTTTTTCGCAAAAACCAGCCGTTTAAAGCTTTTCTGCATCTTTCTTCACAGCAACTTGAGAATATAAAATTACTTGTCAGTCAAATTAAAGAAGAACAAGAAAATAAAAATATCGGCGCCGAAAAAGTAATTGAATACGTTTTCAGACAGTTGATTGTTAAGTTGTGCAGATATTACCACAAATCGGACAATCAAAATACAAGAGGGATTTTGAAAATAAGTTCAGCTATAGATTATATGGAAAAA
>JAUVKG010000414.1 GCA_030596365.1 Chlamydiota bacterium
ATTGGACTTGTTTTCTCCATTATTGCCGGACAACTTTTATATTTGCAAATTGTTAAAGGCGAATATTTTAGAAAAAAATCAAGCAACCAAAGCGTTAGAAAATTGTGGGTGCCTGCATTAAGAGGAAGTATTTATGACCGCAATGGTGTACTAATTGCCGGAAATAAACCTGCGTTTAATTTAGATGTTAATGTTGATGATCTTACAAAAAGACAGGTAACAAATCTTGTTAAACAACTCTCTTCTATGTTGCGTAAACCGGAAAAAAGTATTTGGGCCAGACTTAATCCCAAAAAAAGACTTCCCTATACTGACGCGCGATTGGTAGAAAATATTTCCTTCTCAAATGTTGTGCGTGTGGTTGAACGACTTAACGAAATTCCTGAAGTAAAAATAAGAGTTCGACCCTTACGCGATTATCCCAATGAAAATTTTGCTTCACATATTATTGGTTATATGGGTAAAGTAACGCCAAACCACCCGAAACTACTTTCGCGTGAATATTCCATGCACGATCGGGTCGGTGTATCGGGAATTGAATTGGTTGGCGAAAATGTGCTTCACGGACGGAATGGTAAGAAAATTGTTCAGGTGGACAGATCATCAAAATACGTTGAAACATTGGATTATGTTCCTTCAATTCCGGGTCATGATATTATTCTTACAATTGACGCGGAACTTCAGAAAGCTATTGAAAAAGCAATGTCAAATAAAGTTGGTTCCGCAGTTGCTATTAATCCAAAAAACGGCGAAATATTAGCCTTGGTTTCAACTCCCGGGTTTGACCCTTCTATTTTTGCAAGTGTCATTTCTGCAAAAGATTATAAAACTCTTATAAATGATAAAAGGCGGCCATTATTTAATCGTGCAATATCTTCAAGATACACTCTTGGCAGTGTTTTTAAAATAATTACCGCGATTGCCGGCCTTGAATCAGATATTTTAACCCCGGAGACCGTGTTTCATGATCCCGGTATTTTTAGACTCGGGAAAATGAGAGTTCGGAATTATCATAATCATAATTACGGAACTATGGGCGTTGCTTATGCTTTGAGAGTTTCCTGTAATACTTTTTTCTGTACTTACGCTATTAAAATCGGCGTTAAAAATATCGCTAATTATGCAAGATTATTCGGCTTCGGTAAAAAAACAGGTGTTGAATTGCCATCAGAATCTTCCGGTCTTCTCGGTGACAGAATGTGGAAAAGAAAAACCAAAGATTTACCATGGTATCCCGGTGATACAGTTAATTTATCTATCGGACATGGTTTTCTTATTGTTACACCCATTCAAGTCGCAAGTATGATTGCCGCAGTTGCAAATGGAGGAATCCGGCATCAGCCGTATATAATTTCAGGATATAGTTTTGAAGGAAATTTTACACCTGCAAATAATGTAAAAAAATCCATCCCTGTTCCTATCACAAAAAAAAATATGGATATTATTCGAAAAGGCTTGTGGGAAGTAACTAATACTAAAAATGGTACAGGAAGAAGATGCAAAGTGCCGGGAATCGTTATTGCAGGGAAAACAGGTTCAGCAAAACTTAATAACCAGACTTTAGCCTGGTTCGCCGCTTTTGCACCGTTCGAAAATCCCGAAATTGCTATCGCTGTGATTGTTGAAGAAGCAACAACAGGCGGTAGAGATGCTGCTCCGGTTGCCCAGGCGGCTTTTATAGAATATTTTGGTGCCGATGCAGAAAATGTGACAAACAATAACCAGGAAGTAAGTAATCGGTAATTGGTGGGAAGGTGGGAAGGTGGGAAAGTGGGAAAGTGGGAAGGTGGAGTAAAACATTGATCGGTAAATGAAGTAACATGTATTCGCATGCTCATAAAAATTTAATAAAATATAATGCCGGGCACAAAAATGTCACAAAGCGCAGCGGAGTAAATTGTCCCACTAATCCATTAATTTTACCACGCGTTTGGCGTGGCCAACAACTATCAACTACTAACTATCATTCACCCCCCAACTATCATGAAAACAAATCTTTTGCTAATATTATTATTTCCCTTCCTTATCGTTTGTGCAGAATGTAAAGTCTTAACTTACGAAAATATAGTTTCTAAAATTTATGATCTTCCCGCTCTTGCGGTACTTCCGGTAAAAGGAGAAAAAGGAGCACTTTTCTCTTCTTATGATAGAAAAAGTAAATATGATGAAAAATCAGACTCCTATGTCAATTGGTACGCTAATTCCGACTGGGCAGGTGTTGTAAGACAGGAAGGCGAAAATGTTGTTCTGGCAGAAATAGACGGTCCCGGAGTTATCTGGAGAATATGGTCGGCATTACTTGGAGACGGCAAAGTCAAAATTTATCTTGATGGTAAACTGGCTATTGATATCTTATGGAAAGATTATTTCAGCAGAAAAATCGCGCCTTTCAACAGAAAAGGTTTAGTTTATAAAACTGCCGGTGGATGGAATAATTATACCCCTATTTCTTTTCAAAAATCGTGCAAAATTGTTACAAAAGCTACAATCGAACAATCGGAAAAATTTAAAATGGATCCGGGTATCTGGGGAAAATTCTTCCATTTCAATTATACTGTCTTTCCAAAAAACACGAAAGTTCAAACTTTTACAATGAAACTTTCTCCGGATGAAAACAGAGCGCTAGATAAAGCAAACAGAATTCTGACAACTAATCTCGGTAACAACCCTATTCCAATAAAAAATATTAAAAAAGAAGTTGTTAATTGGA
>JAUVKG010000313.1 GCA_030596365.1 Chlamydiota bacterium
TTTTTTCAACTCACTGACTTGTTTACGCACTGTCGGATCGGTAGAGAAAGAACTTTCCGGTGCAAAAAACAAACTAGTCATATAACCCCAGTGATAATGCTTTTTAAAATCTATTACCGCTCCGTTTTGATATTCATGCAAAGGTAAAAATTCTACAGCATTTATTCCTAGCTTCTTCAAATAATCTAACGGACTGCCCGGCTCGTCTATTGTCATCGCAAGATATGTATGAGGGAGATTTGAACATAACGGATTCTTACCTGTTAGATTTGCTATATGTGTTTCATAAATTGAAATTTTGTCAATATCGGGTGTCGAATATTCTCCATCCGACCAACCAGTAAAAGGCGAATCTTCAACTCCGGGATATATTACAATTGATTTACCTGCAGAACCGACACTTGCTTTTGTATAAGGATCATTAACTAAAAAACTTTTACCGCTTTTCTGAATTAAGAATTTATAAAATGTGCCGTGTGGCGCTTCGTTTTTAGTAACATAACCCGCCCAAATATAATTTTCACCACGTTTCATTTCAACTTTTTTGAATGGCTCTTTGTCGTCTGCGTTTTTGTAAAGTAAAACTTCAGCGCCTTTTAATCTCGGACCAAAAAGCCGGAAAATTACCTTGTCTTTTTCGACAACACTGCCCAAATCAACATCCACCGATGGAATAGAATCAAAAAACTTTTTCAATAGCGGACGGGAAATTGTTAAAGGTAATGTTGTTTTTCTTTTCATTTTTACGCCGTTTTGATCTACTATCCCACTTACCGTAAGCTGGTTATCAATCACATAGTTTTTAGCTTCAATATCTATTGGAGAAATCACAAGTTTGACCTTCTTTAAATTAGGAAGCAAAGTAGCTGATTTCACCGTTCCTTCTTTTAAATAATAGTTGCCGGAATTTTCCGCGGAATGTTTTTCCAGCGGCTCGCTGAAAGAAACTATTAATCTTGATTTTCCCGTAACTACAGCTTTACCAGGTGTTGGAGGAGTTATATCACCGTGAATATCAAAATTCACCCACAAATTATTATTTCTTTTAAATTTGTCTTCAATGACATCCACCTGCTGCCATTTCCCTTTGCCTGCTACAAATTTGAATTCCGGATATCCGCTTTCGCCGGGTAAATCAATTTCAGAAACATCTTTTTCAAGAATATATGTTCCTCCCGGAGTTTTTTCTAATTGCCAGTTGGGATTGCCTATAGCTTCCGCCCATTCATTAAAAGTGCCGAGAACAAAGATTTCATCATTTTTTTCAAATCCCGAATCATAGATTACCGGTTGGAAGATAAACGTTACTTTTTTCAGATCTCCGGAAAGTTTATAACCGGAAATTTCTTCTTCCAGCCGGAATATATCCCTGTTTATCCATAAATTATTTCCGTGTTTATATTTATTATCAATAGTTTTAAGTTCTTGCCACTCGCTTTTATTTTTTATGAATTTGAATTCAGAAAATCCGCTTTCGCCTTTCACATCAAGTTGTTCATAAGGCTTTTCAAGTACATAAATATCTTTTTCTTTTTTCATTTCCCAGTCTTTACTCCCGGCGGCTTTCTTCCATCCGTTAAAAGAGCCGACAACGTTAACTGTATCTTCGGGCAGCATTTCTGTATTATAAACGGAGGGATCATAGACAAATTTTATAGTGTTCATTTTATTCATAAAAGTATAACCTGATTTTTTTGGATTAAAGTTATCCGGTAATTTTATTTCGGTGTTTTGTTTTTTAGTTGTGATTGCTTTTTCCTCATGACGTGCGGTACATGAGCAAATCATAAAAAAGCAAATTAACAATGATTTAAATTTATAAATTGATAATTTCATAAAATATTGGATTGCTGAATTATTTATTGTTTTACTAATTAGTTTCTGATTACCAGTTAACCACCAACCATTCACCAAGTATTCGTAACGTTACGAATTATAGCATATCTTATGTTTAAATGTCAACCACTTATCCTATCTGGAATTTTAATTAGCCACTAAGACACGAAGCCACTAAGAATACAAAGGCTATTATATTTTGCCAAAAAATTCTCCTGCCGACCTCTTATCTGGCGAATGATGGTTGTGTCGATAAAGGAAATTTTAATTTTAAATTCATCACAACGGGATGAATTTCCTAAGCAGTGCCTGTAAGTTATCTAAAATCGGCACTGCCACTTTTAATACTATTACGTTCATCATTATTTTTAATTTTAAATTCATCACAACGGGATGAATTTTCTGAGCAGTGCCTGTAAGTCATCTAAAATCGGCACTGCCATACGGGATGAATTTCCTAAGCAGTGCCTGTAAGTTATCTAAAATCGGCACTGCACTTGACAAACAAATAACTTTGTGATACAATATTCGTAACGTTACGAATTCCGACCCGCTGTGGCGGATATGCTTTGCCCTTTTAATACCTAACGGAGTGGACTTATGAAAAAATGTATTGCGATTGTGATTGCTTTAACTATCACTTTAAGCTCATCGCTTTTTGCCTGGGTTAATGATGACGTTAAAGTTAGCGGAGAAATAAACGGTTGGGCCGATGGTACGATGTCTCATGATTCTCTTGGAACAGAAGTCTGGGAAGTTACTATTCAGGCGACTGCTGACGATAGTTCTATGGAATATTTATACCAAAACTGGGGTTATGGAAATAAATGGACCGATGCCAGTTCCACGGCTCTAGATACTGTTGCAAATGTGACATTTCACAATGATGGTGGAGGAGCAAATGACGTTTTGGCAAATGTGGTTAATGGAAACTACTATACTTTTAGATTCCTGGATTCCGACTATGCTGACAGCAAAGCCGCTGTTATGGAAACAAGCTCGCAACCCTCTTCAATTACCGGTGTCGGCGACACAGCAAATCCTCAGCGGGAAGTTCAAGCAGAAGTAGCAACAACTGTTACAATTACATTAAACCAGAATAAAGTTTCCGAAGAAAAAGTTTATGTTCGTTACACAAGCAATAACTGGGTTTCATCCACATTTGTTTTGGCAACAGGGAACACAAATATCTGGGAAGCAGATATTCCAGGAATGCCAGGCTCGGAAGTAAATACGACAACGGCGGAATATTATGTTTTAACTACAACCCTCAGTCCGGGAACAGATCTTTCTGATAATACTGATTTAGTCACATTAAGTCACGATACCGATGGTGGATCTAATTATCCGCTTTATGTTATTCCTGAACCGGGAACAGGGATTTGGATTATTGGAATATTGGCCACGCGCTACATCGTGAGAAAGCGAAGACGCGCGTGATAAAAATTATGGATTATTGCTAAACGTCGAGTGCGTGCCCGGCGTATGCCTGGGTCAAACGTCCTAACGAAGTAACGCTTTGCGTTCAACAATAATTTATTCCCGACGCCCTTTGGGGCCGGGATCTTTGCTATAGCTACGACATTTATCATTTTATATTTATTAAAAAGAAAATAATTATTTTAACTTACTAACCCCTAACGGAGAAAAATTATGAAAAAAATTATTGGTATAACCATTGCAGTTCTTCTTATGACTGCACCCATATTCGGAACTGTTTACACAGACCCAACTGACGACTTAGATGCAGCCGTAAATAATGATAATCTTAATTTTACAGGCGCTGAAGTAACAAATGACGGAGCTACCATCTCTTTTACAATTAATATTCTGGGAGATATTCAATCAGCTAATTGGGGGAAATATATGATCGGTATCGATTCCGTTGCAGGAGGCGATACTAACGGAAATGCATGGGCACGTCCCATATCCATGAGTTCCGGTATGGATTACTGGTTTGGCGGTTGGGTAGATGCAACTCCTGATAATATTCAACTGTGGTACTACAATGGCGAGTGGACAAATACAGCTGTTTATACATCAGCAATTAACCCTAATTCCGTTGTTTATTCAGTTCCTCTGGCAGCTTTGGGTTTAAGTGCCGGACAATCATTCACTTTTGATATCTAC
>JAUVKG010000241.1 GCA_030596365.1 Chlamydiota bacterium
AAAATGTTTGCCGTATTAGTTTTGGTTTGTCAACATCTCATACTCCACTTTCGGCAACAGACGGACGACATGAATTTTTTGTTTCCGAAATTGGCACCATGTACGACCCTATATTAAAAGTGTTTGATAAAGCAGAAAAACAGCCGGTTTTTGAAAGTATATCTCCAACTTACAAAGTGTATCCTTTAACCAATATCGTAAAAGCTGTATCGGTTGCTCCTTGGCAACCAACCAACGGCTTAGCAAAAAGAAAATGGAAAATTCCGCAAAATGGTGTTTCACCAATTCCGCGTACTCAAGGCCGCGGATTTCAACGGCAACAAAAATGGAGATGGTTTAGCCTGGTTGACGCACTTGACGCTGATAATTATTGTCGCGGCTCGCTTTTCTGGTTGCTGATTAACAACCGGGGGTCACAGTTTTCTAAAGCTTGTTTTGTAGGTTTAGCATCATCTGAAGCCAATTTTTTGAATTCGGCAGCTATAAAAAACACTCTCATTAAAACGCTTGAACGCCTGTACAAAGGTTTATTTCTGATTGAAGGCGGTGCAAATCATTTCGTTTTTTGGCCGGAAGAGCAAATAGAATTTGGTGCAAAATTGCTTCGTTTTAACGAAAAGTCACAAAACATTGATTTACGTTTTACTGTTGAAAAAAATGATGGTTCTATTGTATTAAATCGTGAATTTAAAGTTGATTTTCAAAACAAACAAAATTTCGTAACAAATTTTATGTGGCGTGCTCCAAAAAACGAGGGAGAAATATTGCAAGTTCACACTGCTGTTTTGGTAAACGGAAAAATTGTAGATAAAATCTCTCATGAACTGGGAATTATGTCCACAGGCTCAAATAACAAAAAAGATTTTGTTAAAACTAAGAGAAATCAGTTTGTTTTACAAGGAAAACCCTGGTATCCCGTCGGTATCAACTACTGGCCGGCTTATATTTCCGGTGTAGAAATAAAAGACTTTTTCTCCGGATGGATTAGTCGTAGTTTCTATGCACCGGAAGAAGTGGAACGCGATTTAATTCGTATGGAAAAACTGGGCATCAATATGCTCAGTATTCAAGGTGAAGGTTTGGACCGATACCGCGAACTGCTGGATTTTTTACGCAGGTGTGCTGCGCATAATATTAAAGTAAACCTTTTTCTTGGCATGGCTTCACCGCTGGTTCTTAATGAAAAATCTTTGTATGAATATATCAAGCAATCGAAATTGGATTCTAATCCAACATTATTTGCTTATGATACAATTTGGGAACCGGGTAATTATGTGTTTGCACATAACAATCGCAAACAATGGGATGCAGATTGGCAAAATTGGATTTATGATCAATACGGTAATATTCACGCCGCAGAAGTTGATTGGAAATTTCCTGTCCCACGCGATAATAAAGGAAAAGTTACTTCTCCTCCTGATCAATACTTTCGCGAAAATGGAAAGTGGGGGGTAATGATGGCGGCATATAGAAGATTTATGGACAATCTTATGAGTCGAAAATGGAATCATGCTACTCGCGTTTTACGTAAAATTGACCCAAACCATCTTATTAGTTTCCGGCAAGGCAACACTTTACCGCACGATTTTACTCTCACAGCGACGCCAAAACACATCGATTTCATCTGCCCGGAAGGTTACTCAATCGCAAATAGTGAAGACGGTCTTGACGTGGCCGGATTTATTACACGCTTTGTTCATTTTACGACCGGTGGTAAACCGATTGTCTGGGCGGAATTCGGTATAAGTGTTTGGAATAAAAATAATATGCGGCCTTCTGCTGAAACTATTGTAAAACAAGGTGTTTATCATGAAAGATTTTATAAAATGATTATTGAAAGCGGAGCAAACGGATCAGCACCCTGGTGGTGGCCCGGAGGGTACAGAGTTGATGAAAAAAGCGATTACGGCATCATCGAACCTGACGCACGTCTGCGCCCGAGTGCGGATTATCTTAAAAAATATGCTCCGTTAATTAAAACGCCTCGCAAATGGCCGGCTGCTGACAAAACACTTGAAATTGACCTGGATAAACACTCGGGAGGTTATTGGTATCTGTGTTTCAATTCAGGGAAAAAAGCTTATCATCAAGCAAGACTGCTTGGCGAAAATCTCGGCATTCGCACTCGCGGCACAGATACAACTTCAATATCAACGCCATTAATCGCGGTGGGAAACCGACCATACAATGGGAACAATCCACCAAAATATCTTGATGCCGAATTTAATTGGTTCAAAGTTCTTAATGCTAACGGTGTTTGGACTGATGTTGTGAACGGAAATGTAATTGAAGTTGCATCCGATAAACCGGTTCGTGTTAAAGTCTCTCTTGGCAACACGCAAGAAGCCGCTTGGATTCCACCTTCACAGACAAAAAAACAACAAGGGGGAGTCGTACTCGCTTCCACAAAAAATTCTGATATTTCATTTCGTCAACCGATTGCTCAAAGAGTTTCTTATCTCGGAGATGCTGATTTAGGTGAATTTATTATTTGTAAATCATTGAAAAAATCGGTGAAAGTAGAAGTGCGGTTACAAGCGGAAGGGCGATGTACATTTGGTGAAACCCAACGGTTTATTTTAAAACCGCGAAATTAATCATTTTATATATTCTTGAAGAATGTCCTTAATAGGATTTGCATCTGCATCACACAGTCCCAACGGATTATGATATCGCCATCCTTCGGCAAATTCACACTTAGTTGACAGCTTTCCCATTTCGCGGGAGAAGCCTTTCATTGTATCCAAATATGCATCAAATCCCTGGCTGTGTTCCAGCCATTTTTTCTGACTTTTATGCTCAGTAAGCATTACAGATTTCTCCTTTATGACAGAGTCAATATCTATGAAAAAATCAGGAACGACAAAACGGTTCAATACATCTCTATTACCATGCGGTTGGGCATGATATACGGTAACCTGATTAGTAACCGTTTTTCGGGGAGGGTCAACAAGAAAATTCGTCATACCGCGGGTAAAGGCGGCTGTAACCGCAAGACGGGAGGAAATCGTATGGTCTTCCATATAGTCCAGCGGACCATCAACGAGAAGAATGTCAGGAGCTACCAATCGCATAACTGATCCCACCTTGGCGAGAAGTTTTTTTTCATAAAAAATATCAATATCGTTAACAAGAGGGGAATGAAAAACCGCTCCGATTTTATCGGCGGCATTTTTTGCTTCCTCAAGCCGAATTGCCGCAATTGTTTCTGCGTCATGTTCTGAAGAACCGCATGAACCGTTAGCAATATTCATGTAGTGGATTTCACATCCCGCTTTTGCAAGCAGAATTAAAGTTCCCGCCATACGAAACTCAATATCATCTGCATGCGCTGCAATTGCAAATACCCGGCATGCCATTTTAATGCATCTCCACTTCGCAGGTTCCCAAACCCGGACGAAAAAAGTTAAATTGGACGTTTGGATGATCTGCCAGAAGAGACATTGGAACCGATGAATCCGGAATTTTTTTGGATATCATCAGAGTTGTCAGCCGCATGCCTAAAGGATTGTCATGATGACCCGGATGCCAGATGGAAACTTTTTCCGCTTTCCATGTTTCAGCAGGACCTACTGTTAAAGCCTGACAAGGCACATTTTGAACCGTTCCGCCGCCGGATGTCCGCGCATTTTGTATTAAAGTCATAGGGTGTAAATCAACAACCCGGGTTCCTAATTTCCTATATTCCTCAGGAGATGGAGGAATATCCTGATAAGCCCCCGCGCGCTTTGGAGGATCATTAAAAGCCCAGTGTTTTACTTCACCCTGACCGCCCTGCATAACTACACAACGCGCCATGTCCCAGCTTTTAATATATTCAGTTGGATCAACAGCAGGAAAATGTATGTTTTCTTTTGGCATTGCTAATTCCGGTTTAATTCGATTGAAACACAGATCCATATCAGCACGGGCAAATCCAAGTGGAAAATCAATGGAAACTTCTTTGCCGTTAATAACCCATTCGTCCATACCCCAGAAATGACAATTTTTAAGAGAAATTCCTAACTCGTTCACAATGCGTGCTACGAGAGGAAGCTGCTCTGTTGGCCCGACTGGTCCGCAGATACCCGCGGGACAATCTTCTGTGCCTTGCTGCCACGCTGTAATGTACTCCAACGCTTCTGCGAGATAAAACTCCTCGATAGTATCGTAAAACCTGATTGTGAAACCTTTTCTTGCCAATTGTTGGATATCTTTTTCGGTAAGTGCCGCTGCATCGTCCAACAATTCCTTGTTTAAAGTTGTATAATCCCACCATTCGGGAGCAACTTTACTAATATTTCTCATTTATTTCCTCCTTATAATTATCAGACCAACAATTAAATTGTTTAATTTTTTAAATTGTTTCAATCATTTCAATCATTTCAATCATTTCAATCGTTAAATAATAAATGGTGCCGGCAATCCATCATTCCACTAATCCAACCGACGAAGTAATGTACCAATACTATGTCAAGTTGCGGTGTGTTTTATTATTTGTTTAAAAGCTCCCTTATAACGGAACCAAAAAAGAAAAACATTCCAAGTCCTATAAATATATGCAATAACAAAAATCCGAATCCTATTGTCAGCCCATCGCCAATTGTCATTCTATTTGATTTCAAAAGTTTTTCGAACTGATCTTTAGGAATTCTATATACCGGTACCGTTAATTGGTCTGGCACTAAAGTATTCGGCAATATTTTAGCTTGTGATATATTATTACCACAATTATCACAAAATAAAGCATTATCTTTACTTTCTTCGTGTCCACATTTTCCGCACTTTTTCATATAATTATATTTTTTGAAGTTAATATTTGTCGCCGAAACAATTTACTGTTGTTACTATCATTAATATTAAAACCGCTTTCATTTCACTACCTTATTCTTGTAGCTTTCCATTCTTAAAATATTCTTCGCTTTCTATTTGTCCATTTTCATGCCAACTAGTTTCTTTTCCATTTAGTTTTCCATCCTTATAATTCCCTTCTGCTTTCTTTTGTCCATTTTCATGCCAACTAGTTCCTTTTCCATTTATTTTACCATTCTTATAATTTAGT